>PACV01000053.1 GCA_002702875.1 Flavobacteriaceae bacterium | reverse complement strand
GTAATTCAAAAGTTTTGTCTAAGAAAATAAAAAACACAATATTTGCAGATCAATATTTTTTAGCAGATGGATTGAATTATCTTTTAGATTACAATAAAACATAATGAAAATAAAAAATTTTTTTTTACTATTTGCAGCAACATCATTGAATTTATTTAGTCAAAATTCAACTAGTTCCCCTTTTTCATTTATTGGATTTGGGGAGAATATTTTTAAAGGAAATGCAATAAACAGAGTGATGGGAGGTTTAGATGTCTTTACTGATTCAATTAATATAAATTTGAATAATCCAACTAGCTATGCTAAATTAAAAGTTACGTCATATGCCTTAGGTCTAAATCTTAGTGCAAAAGATTTTAAGAAAAATTCAGTTTCTGAGAAATCAAAAACTGCATCTGTCGATTACATATCAGTTGCAATTCCCACTAAATTTTTTGGTTTTGGTTTTGGTTTAATCCCCTCAACATCTGTTGGCTATAGACTTGAGTACAATGATCCAGTTGCTAAAAGTTTAAGTCAATTTTCTGGAACAGGAGGTATTAATCAAGCTTTTTTTTCTGTTGGTTTTAACATGACAAGATTTTTAAGTTTGGGAGCTACTGTAAATTATAATTTTGGAAATATAACAAATTTAATTTATGATTACACTGATGGAATTGATTTTGGAACTTATCTTCAGAATAGTTCAGATTATTCTGGTTTAAATTACACAATTGCTTCCAATTTAAATTTCTTAATTTTCAAAGACTATATTTTGAAATTTCATCTATCTGCTACTCCAAAAAATACAATTTCATCTAACAATAAGAGGGTATTTTATACTCAATCAGTATCAAATCAAGTAATTTCAGACTTTAGAGATGTTGATTTAAAGAAAAATGGTTTAGACAAAATTAACTTATCAACTTTTGGCAAATCTGAGTTTGGAATTGGTCTTGGAAAAAAGAACAAGTGGTCAATTGGAGCTCAATATTCTAAATTAGATCTATCTGGTTATAGAAATCAATTTTTAAGATATAATAATTTATTTTACTCAAAAGGTTCAAAGTTCAGTTTTGGTGGTTTTTACATACCAAATTTTCTGTCTTTGACAAATTATTGGAATAGAGTTGTTTATAGAGCTGGAATAAGAATCGAAAATACTGGTGTAAAGATTAATAATTATAATTTAAATGAAAATTCAATTTCTGTGGGTATAAGTGCACCCATGGCCATTTACTCCAAGGCAAACTTAGCTTTTGAGTTAGGTAGAAGATATATAGACAAACCAAATGCCCTAAGTGAATCTTTTTGGTCGATAAGATTAGGTTTGTCCTTAACTGATATATGGTTTGTTAAAAGAAAATTTAATTAGAAAAATTTGACTGAATTTTTATATGTTTGTAAGGTTATTTTAAAATACAATAAGAAAAGTTATGAAAAGTTTAATTTTAATTTTAACAATCTCATTCACATTTTCTTTTTCTCAGGATAAGGAAATATGTATAGAAAATTTATCAATTTTTGCTGAATCTGCTAAAGTCAAAAATTATGACGAAGCATATAAACCATGGAGTGAAGTTAAAGATCAGTGTCCAGATTTAAATTTGGCTATATATACATATGGTGAAAGAATTCTTAAAAGTAAAATAAAAAATGCTCAACCAGAAGATATTGATAATTTTAAAAATCAATTGATTGAACTTTATGATCAGTGGTTGATTCACTTTCCGTCAAAGAGAGGGATTTCTGTTGTTGGTGATATTTTATCTAGCAAAGCCCAGTCAATGATTGATTATCAGGTTGGTTCGCCAAGCGATGTTTATGAAGTATTTGATAAAGCATTCTTAACTGATTCCAGGAGTTTTACTAATCCTAAAAGATTGTATAATTATTTTAAGACATTATATAATATCTACAAGGAATCAGGAAATGTTTCTACCGAGAAACTTTTTGAGAAATATGAAGAAGTATCTGAAAAATTTGAGCTTGAGAGTAAAAACTTAGCAAAAAAACTTGATGTTATTATTAAAAAAGAACAATCTGGTGAAGTTCTTAACACAAAAGACTTAAAACGAAAGAGAGTTTATGATGTAAATTCTAATGCTATAAGTGTTTTTCTATCTAATCTTGATGCAATAATTTCAAAGGAATCTAGTTGTGATAATTTAATCCCATTATATCAAAGAAACTTTGAACAAAATAAAGGAGATATAGTGTGGTTAAATAGAGCAGCTAGTAGGATGGATGCTAAAGAATGTTCAGACGATCCTTTATTTGTAAAACTTGTTGAACAGCTTCATTCACTTGAACCATCTGCAAACTCAGCATATTATTTAGGATTACTAAATGATAAACAAGGGAACAGTAGTCAAGCTTTAAAATATTACGAGGAGTCAATACAGCTTGAAATTGACCCATACAAAAAAGCAAAAATTTTATATAAAATTGCTCTAAAGTTTAAATCTACAGGAAGGAAATCAACATCACGGAATTATGCTTTTCAAGCTTTAAAGCATCAACCTTCATTAGGTAAAGCATATCTATTAATAGCTAATTTATATGCTAGCAGTGCTAATGACTGCGGTAATTCTCAATTTGAAAAAAGATCAGTTTATTGGCTCGCTGCGGAAACAGCGAGAAAAGCCTCGAGAGTAGATGCTTCAGTTAAAAAGCTAGCAATTAAAACTGCTCAAAGTTATGAAGGAAGGGCCCCATCCAAAACTGATATTTTTACCGAAGGAAATGAGGGAAAGTTAATTCAATTCTCTTGTTGGATTTCTCGAAGCGTGAAAGTTCCAACTTTGTAAATGAAAAATATTTTTTTTCTTTTGAAAAATCTACTAATCAATGTAATTATTGTTTGTTCAATATCAAGTTGTGGTAACCAAGATGAAAAAATAATAGATAATAAAAAATTTGAAAGAGAACCATTAGGAATAGCTTATAATGTAAAGATGTTTTATTCAGATTCTGCAAAAACTAAAGCAATTTTAACTTCACCAAAACATAATGACTTTACGAATCAGACTCTAAATTACTCTGAGTTTCCAGATGGTGTTAATGTAACTTTTTTTGATATTAACAGTAATAAAAATACAATAGTTTCTGATTACGGAATTTTATATAATTCTACAAGTATAGTAGATTTGAGAGGAAATGTAATTTTAAAATCTCATGATAATTCAGTTTTAAAAACCTCTCAGCTTTTTTGGGATGCTGAATCAGATTGGATTTTTACAGAAGAAGATTTTACTTTTACTAGTGAAGATTATAACATGTCTGCTGTTAGACTAGATACAAATAAAGAATTCTCTGATTTTCAGACAGGCGAAATAAAAGGTGAAGTTTTAATTAAAGATGAATAAGTGTGAAATATTATAAAATTTCTGAATTTATTTATTTTAGTATATTTTGTATTTCTTTTTATCAAACTTTTTCGATTTGGAACATAGATAGAGAAAGAGCCTATATTTTTCTTTTATTTGGTATTATATCTTTAGGAATGTTTTTTTTTAGGAGGCACTATAGAAAAAAGTTTTCTAACAGAAAAAAAAATGATTAAATAGTAAACCACAAATTGGTAATTTTTTAAAATTCATAAGTAAATTGTACTTTCGCAATAAATAAAAATAAAATGGCAGTTCTTGGTAAAATTCGTGAAAAATCTATTTTTTTAATAATAGTTATTGGTTTAGCTCTTTTTGCTTTCATTATTTCTGGTGCTATTGGTAGTGATTATGGAAATATTGGACCAAACGAACCAATTGGTGAAGTTGATGGGGAAGAAGTCCTTTTGAGTAATTATAGGAGTTTAGTTGAGCAGGATCAAAAAGTCTACGGTTCATCAACTATTGAGTCAGTTAATAAAGTATGGGACCAGTACATCCTAAGCTTAGTTTTAAAATCTCAAATTGATCTATTAGAAATAGATGCAGGAAGAAATCAAATTGAACAAGTAGTTTCTTCAGACCAAAATTTAACACAGGATAGTAGATTTATTAATGAGGCGGGCTTTTTTGATTTTGGTCTTTTTACAAATTTCATATCACAAATAAGAGATCAGAACCCATCCGCTTATGAATCATGGAAATTACAGGAGTCTAATATTATTAGTTCTGCTAAGCAGTCAATATATTTTGATTTGGTAAGATCAGGACTACTTAATTTAAAAAGTCAAAAAGAAATTATAACTGATTTTAAAAATACCAAAGTTGATTTTCAATATGTAAAGATACCTTTTTCTTCTTTGAGTGATACATTGTTTAAATTGGATGATAATGAAATTGATAATTACATTAAAAAAAATAAATCAGATTATGTTTTCAAACCTATCAGAAATATTGAATATGTTGTTTTTTTTGAACAACCAACTGATGAAGACGAAAAACAAATAAGAACTCAACTAGAGAGTTTAATAAAAGATAAAATTGAATATAATGAAGTTTCAAAGTTGAACGATACACTTATTGGTTTTAAAAATACTAATGAAATATTTGAATTCGTTGAGAGAAACTCTGACACACCATTTGATTCTGTATACCTTCCAAAAGGAAGATTATCTAAAGAATATAGTGAATCACTTTTTAATCTTGATATAGGAGAAGTTTATGGGCCATACAAAGATTTAGGTTCTTTAAAAATATCAAGATTATTAGATAGGAAAATTGATGGATCAATCAGAGCTAGCCAAATTCTTATTTCTTACAACGGTTCATCCAATCAAAACCCAAACATAAATAGGTCTAAAGAGGAAGCTAAAAAGTTAGCTAATGATTTATTTTTTAAGATCAGAAGAAATCCAAAAAGTTTTTCTAATTATGTTCAAGAATTTTCAGATGGTGCAGGTAAGTCAACTTTAGGAGACATAGGATTTTTCCAAGAGAAAAATGTTTTACCTGAAATTTTCTCCAGATTAAGTAAATCAAGAATAGAAAGACTAAACCTTATTGAAACAGATTTTGGATTTCATATTATAAAAGCAACTGATAAACAAGATGTTTTGTTAATGGCCAATGTTGTAAAAAATATTATACCTTCTGAAGAAACATCAAATAAAGTATTTAGAAATGCTACAAAATTTGAAATGGATTTATTAAACTCAAAAGAAACATTTAATTTATTAGCTGAACAAAATGGTTATAATATTAGAAGAGTTAACGAAATAGATAGATTAGATGAAACCCTACCTGGGTTGCCTAATCAAAGATCAATAGTCCAGTGGTTATTTAATGAAAATACTGAGGAAGGAATGGTAAAAAGATTTAATTTATCTTTTGGTGGATATGCTATTGTCAAAGTAATTGAAATTAATGAAGATGGATTAGTTTCGTCTAATGAAGTAAGATCTTCAGTCAGAACAAAATTAATTAACCAAAAAAAATCTAATTATATTCTTAACTCTGAGGGCAATTCCAAAATACAAGATATAGCTGCAAAATATAATTTAGAAATCATCGACGCATCTTTAGTTTCGAGATTTGACCAAATATTAGTTGGAGCAGGAAATGAACCAAACGTTATAGGAGTTGCATTTAGTTTAGATAAAAACGAGACCTCCAAACTAATTGTTGGAAATGAAGGGCTTTATAAAATAAAACTAACTAATATTAACACAAATTCAGAAGATGAAATTAAGTTAAATAAATCAGAAGATTCCAGCGAAATTATATTTAATCCTGATAATTTTTTAGAGGCACTAAAAGATAATGCCAACATTATTGACAATAGACATCTATATTATTGAATTAATAAATCAGTAAAATTCATAATTGTATTGTATTTATTTTTTTTAAAATAATCCAATGCCTCTTTCTTTTTAAAACTTGAAACTAGAATTAAATCCCCTCCCCATGCACCTAAACTTTTTATTTCTCCATCAAAATCTTTAAAAAGAGTTTTTTTAATTCTAGCTTTTTTTAAATGGTCTGCAACAATATTTTCGTGTTCATCAATATATTTGTTAAACTCATTTTGATCTTCAGTTTTAATTAATTTTTCTGACAGTTTAGATATATTATTAATGATTTCATTATTAGGTTTTTTTTTAACACTATATTTTTCAATTTCACTTTTGCTATTTACTTTTTTATTTAAATGAACTAGTAAGAGATTGTTAATAAATGGTGGATTAAATTTTACAGGCAAAATATTTATTTTATTATCAATTTTTTGAAATTGGATTGGCGAATTTGAGTTTGCACATGCAATGTCATATCCACTTCCACCAAAAGTATGTTTTAAAAGCTCATATGGGTCAGAATTGGTCCACATCGCAAAATTATTTATAAGAGTACTAGAGGATCCAAGTCCCCAATTTAAGTCAAATTCTAAAAATGATTTTATTTTTACTGGTTTAAATTCGAATTTGGGATTAATTTTTTTTATTGTTTCAAATATTTTTTTTATCACTAAAGCTTTTTTATACTCAAAACCACAATTAATTATTTCAAAAGTTTTGATGTCAAATTTAGATTTAAACCATAGCATTTTATTATTGTCATAGGATTCCCATGTGATAAAATCCTCATCTTTAATTTTGTTAATTTTAATTCTTTGACCCTTATTGCACGGAATACCAATCGCTTTTGCACCATCTATTATAAAATATTCTCCAGAAAGTAAAATTTTCCCATTGCTTCTAAATTCCATTTAATTTTAAATATTTATAAACTGATTCATAAGTTATTTTTTTGTTTTTAAAATGTAAAATAGCCATCCCTTTAAGTTCATCGTTTACATTAAATTTATTTAAAATATTTATTAAATGTAATTTCATATGACCTTTTTGAATGCCTGTAGTTATTAAGGAATTGATAGCAGCAAAATTTTGTGCTAATCCCACACATGCAGTTATTTGCATTAGTTGATTTGATGTTGGTTTATTAAGTAATCGTAAATTCCAATCAACTAGGGGGTGTGAATTAGTTAATCCACCAACTGTACCAATTGGTATCGGTATAGTTAATTCAAAAGTAAATTCACCATTACTACAGTATGCATTGCTTAAACCTGAGTAATTTCCACTTTTGCATGCATAGGAATGAATTGCAGCTTCAATTGCTCTAAAATCATTACCTGTAGCAATTGAAACTGCATCAATACCGTTGAGAATACCTTTATTATGAGTAACTGCCCTGTAGGTGTCAATTTTTGATATTTCAATAGCAGAAATAAATTTTTCAATGTAGTCCTTACTTCTAATATTTTTTGTGTTAGATAGTTGATCAATTGAACATTTGACAAATGCCTTAACAATACATTTTGGAACATAATTAGATAATATACTCATTATAACTTTAATTTCATTTTTTTTCTTAACAAATGGATGGTACTCATTTGCTTTTTTCAAAAAAACTGCGCTCATTTCTTCAAGGCAAGAATTAATAAAATTTGCTCCCATGGAGTCAGCGGTATTAAAAGTTACTTGTATTTTGTAATAATTTTCAAGTTTGTTAGTACAATCAAATAGTTGAATATTTATAATTCCACCTCCTCTTGATTTCATCCTTTTTGTCAAGTGACTGGTTTTTTCAAGTAGAAATTTTTTATGATTTTTAAAAAAGGATTTTAGGATTTTAGTTTCACCGTCAAATAAAAAATATATTTCTCCAATTTTTTCAGTGTCTTGAACTTTTGCTTTGAATCCTCCTTTATCAAACCAAAAGTTTGCAGCATATGACGCAGCTGCAACAACAGAACTTTCTTCAGTAACCATTGGAATAGTAAAATATTGATCATTAATATTGAAGTTTGGGGCTATACCCATAGGCATATAATAATTTGAAATAGTATTCTCAGAAAAATCATCATGAATTCTTTGAATTTTTTTGTCATTATTCCAGTACTTTTTTAATAAATTTTTTTCATTAGAATTACCATCAAAATGGTTACTTATTATCCACTTAATTTTGTCGTTTTTTGATAATTTTGAAAAACCAGATATTTTATTCATTTTTTTATTTCTTATAAAAATATAATTCTAAATTAGTTATTTCTTCATATTAATTAATCTACAGAATATATAATTTTTTCGATTTATTTTAAATGTATTTAATACTTTTTTAACGAACTTTGTAAAAAGTTATAATTTAAATTATTTAAAATTCAGATTTTTTTTTGGTTAATCTTTTTACACTTTTAAAATAATTAAAATGAAATACATAATTTATTTACTACTTTTTTCAAGCACTTTTTCCTATGCTCAGTCAATTAATTGGTTGTCATTCAATGAGGCTCTTGAGGCTCAAAAAATTAAACCAAAAAAAATAATAATGGATGTTTATACAAAATGGTGTGGTCCCTGTAAAATGATGGATAAAAATACATTTGCAAACAGAGATGTGCTAAATTATATAAATGAAAATTTTTATGCTGTTAAGTTTAATGGCGAGGGTAATGAAAAAATTAATTTCTTTGACCAAGAATTTACAAATCCCGAATTTATTGATAGACGAAAAGGAAGAAATAGTACTCATCAATTAACCAAGTTTTTACAAGTTGATGTATACCCAACAATTATTTTTTTTAGTGAAGAAGGTGACCCAATAATTCCTGTTAAAGGTTATTTAAATCCAAGAGAAATTGAATTATATCTCAAATTAATTAAGAAAGGTGACTACTTTGCATTTAGATCAGAAGATGATTTTGAGAAGTATAAAAAATATTTTAGACCAAAATTTAGAAATTAATTTTTTAAAAAATCTACAATATCTTTACCCAAGTTTGCTAAATGTTCTTCATCTGTAAATTTTTTTTCAATTTTTTTGTAATTTTCAATTTGATTGGCTCGTCTTTTACCGTCTAAAATTTTGTTTATTTCATTAGAAATTTTGTTAACATTAAAATCTCCTTGAATTATTTCCTCAACTACTTTTTTATTCATTATAATGTTTACTAAACTAATATATTTTAGGTTAATTATTTTTTTTGCTATAAAATAACTTATTGGATTACTCTTGTAACAAACAATTTGAGGTACGCCAAATAAAGCTGTCTCTAAAGTAGCTGTTCCACTTGTTACTATTGCAGCAAAAGAATTATTTAGTATATCATATGTCTGGTCAAACACTAACTTTATATTTTTATTTATAATAAATTTTAAATAAAATTTTTTATCAATTTCCTTAACTCCAGCAATTACAAATAAATATTTACTATAATTTCTTGAAATTTTATCAAATGTTGGGAGCATTTTTTTAATTTCTTGTTTTCTACTTCCTGGTAATAGGGCTATAATTTTTGAGTTATAATTTATTTTATTTTTTTTAAAAAAATCATTTTTGTTAAATTCTTTGAATTTTTTGATTTTGTCAATAAGCGAATTTTTAACATATGAAACATTATAATTATGTTTTACTTTGTAGTACTCCTTTTCAAAGGGTAGAATTACAAACATTTTATCAATACAACTTTTAATTATTTTAATTCTACTTTCTTTCCAAGCCCATATTTGAGGACTTATATAATAAATGTTAGTATAATTATTATTTTTTGCCCATTTTGCAATTCTTAAATTAAAACCTGGATAATCTATATAAATAATAACATCAGGATTAAATATTTTAATGTCTTTTTTACAAAAGGCTAGGTTATTAATAATCTTTGGAAGATTTATAAAAACCTCCCAAAACCCCATAAAAGATATTTTTTTATAATGTTTAATTAGTTTACCTCCAGCAGACTTCATTTTATCACCTCCCCAAAATCTGATTTGGGCTGATTTGTCGTATTTTTTTAATTCTAAGATTAATTCTGAACCATGAATATCACCTGAAGCTTCTCCGGAAATTATATAGTATTTCAATTTAAAATTGGTATTTGAAATTTATTATAAAATATTTTTTTATAAATCCCATCTTTTTAGTTCATTTATTAAAGCATAATTAGTGTAATCAAAGTGAGTTGGAACAATTGAAACATAACCATTTGCTAAAGCCCATTCATCAGAATCTTCAGAGTTGTCTTCAATTATGAAGTCACCAGATAGCCAATAATATCTTTCTCCCATAGGACTTTTTCTTTTAATAAATTTTTCATTCCAATGAGTTTTAGCTTGTTTACATATTTTTATACCATTTATTTTCTCTGATGAGGGAAAATTCACATTTAGAATTGTTTGTGGAGAAATTTTATTTAATATAGATTTTTTTACAATTTTTTCTACAAAAGGAATAATTGGATTAAAATCAGCACTCCATGAATGATTTAATAATGAAAAACCAATTGAGGGGATTCCTTGAACTCCAGATTCAATAGCAGCACTCATTGTACCAGAATATAAAACGTTGATAGAAGAATTAGATCCATGATTAATTCCTGAAACACATAAATCAGGTTTTCTTGTCATAAGTTCATTGACTGCAATTTTTACACAATCAGCAGGAGTTCCAGAGCATTCATACTCTTTTATATTTAAAATTTTACTTTTAATTTGTCTACAATTAATTATTGAGTTAATAGTAATTGACTGGCTACAACCAGATCTTGGCTTGTTTGGAGCTACAACAAAAACATCTCCTATTTTATGCATTAATTTAATTAAAATTCTTAGGCCAGGTGCATTTATTCCATCATCATTAGTCACTAAAATGAGAGGTTTTTTTTTCATAAGATTTAAAAAATATAAATTTACTTAATTATGGTTTAATTTTTGTGCATTATTACTAAATTTAAATTTAAATTTTAATTGAACTTAAATGAAATTTAATGATAAATAAAATATCTAATTGGTTCTTACTAGTATTATTATTTTTAACACTATCTAGTTTTTTTGATTTTAATCAAAATAATGAAAAAGATAAATTGTTGATAGAGATAATTTCTTATGTAATAGAAAGAGGTCATTTTGATCCAAAGAATATTGATAATGAATTTTCTGAAAATATGTTTAAAGAATTTATTGAAAACATGGATGGGCAGCATAGATTTTTCCTAAGCTCTGATATTGGCAATTTTAAAAAATATAAATATGATTTGGATGATCAAATTATAAATTCAAAAACCACCTTTTTTGATTTAGTTTATAATAAATTAATTCAAAGGCAAGAAATCGTTAAAAATTTTTATGAAGAAATTTTGAACAAACCTTTTTCCTTTAACGAAGATGAAATTATTAGTTTAGATTACAAAAATGCCCCATATCCTACAACTTTAAATGATCTCAAATTTCTTTGGAGAAAAAGATTAAAATTATCAACATTAAGCATATATGTTGATAAAAAGGAAGATCAAATTAATCAAAAAAAAATTGATTCCTCACATGCAATATTAGATGATTACATTCTTGAAAAACAATCAAGAGAAATAACTCTAAGTAATATGAAAAATTTTTTTGATTCAGTTGACGAATTAAATAGAAATGATTATTTCAATATTTATATAAATTCGTTAGTAAAACAATTTGATCCTCATTCATTCTATTTTTCTCCAAATGAAAAAGAAACTTTTGACACAAGTATATCTGGTAAATTTGAAGGAATTGGTGCTCGTCTTGGAAAAAAAAATCAACAGATAACAATTTTAGAAGTAATCTCTGGTGGACCAGTATGGAAAGGAAATTTACTTGAACCTGGAGATGTAATATTAAAAGTGTCAGATTCCTCTGGAGATCCAGTAGAAGTAACTGGTATGAGATTAGATGATGTTGTAAAATTGATTAAGGGTCCAAAAGGAACAAATGTGATTTTAAATGTCAAAAGAGTTGATGGAACAGTAAATGATGTAAATATAGTAAGGGACATTGTTGAACTCGAGGAGTCATATGCCAAGGCTTCCATTATCAAAAAAAATGAAATAAACTATGGCTTAATATATTTACCTAAATTTTATGTTGATTTTAAAAGTTATAATGAAAGAAATGCAGCAAATGATGTTAAAAAATTAATAATTCAATTAAAAAAAGAAAAAATTAACGGATTAGTTCTAGATTTAAGAGATAATGGCGGAGGATCTCTACAGACAGTTGTTGACATAACAGGTTATTTTATTAAAACTGGTCCTGTAGTTCAAGTGAAAAGCACTGGTGGAAAAAAACAAGTTTTAAGAGATAGAGACCCCTCTATTATATGGAACGGTCCACTTGTAGTTTTAGTTAATGAGCTATCTGCTTCAGCTTCTGAAATTTTAGCAGCAGCACTTCAAGATTATAATAGGGCAATAGTTATTGGAAGTAAACAAACTTTTGGAAAAGGCACTGTTCAAAATGTAGTTGATTTAAATAAAATTATAGCTGGAAATTCTTATGGTAATTTAGGAGCATTAAAGTTAACTACTGATAAATTTTATAGAATCAATGGTGGATCAACTCAGCTTGAGGGTGTGAAAAGTGATATCATTTTTCCAAACAGATATTCATTTATTGAAATTGGGGAAAAAGATCAGGAAAATCCTCTACCATGGGATTTTATTGGTTCAGCTCAATTTTCTCCTTCAGACACAAAAAATAATTTTGAATATGTTCAAAATGAAAGCAATAAAAGAATTGTTAGTAACACCTATTTGAATCTACTTAAAGAAGAAGCAAAGTGGGTAAAAGAACAACAGGATCAATATAAATATTCTTTAAATTATTCAGAGTTCGTTAGAAATAGAGATTCAATTGTAAAAATTTCAAAGAAATTTGATAAAATTGGAAATTATAGATCTGATTTAACAATTGATTGGATTGAAGAGGACAGGTTAGAAATAGACGCAAACAATAGTTTTAAAGAAAAAAGAGCAAGATGGAAAGAAACCCTTACAAAGGATATTCAATTGAACGAGGCAATCAATATTTTAAGCGATATTGTACAAAAACAAAAAGCACCTATATTAGCCATCAAGTAGATAATTTGTGTTGAAAAATTCAATTATTCTTTTGAAAAGTATTTTTAAGGATCCTCAAGGTTTTTTGAGTTTGTCATTCATTTTTTTTATTTTCTTTATTTCAATATTTGCTTACATGATTTCTCCAGACGATAGTCAAAATGCAAATAATATGTCATTATCAATACATTCGAAACCCCCACTTTTTAAAACCATGATTTTAAAAATTCCTAATCAATCAAAAAATTTAAATTTTTTTAGATTTTTTTTTGGAAGAGAAAAAATTGATCAAGAAATTCCAATAATTAAGTCTGTTTGGATTGATGGAATTTTACACTATCAACCATACGGTTTCAATGATTCCTTTTTAAAAAAAATTCAAATTAACAAATTTCCTAAAGGTCTTTCATATCGTGATATTGAAAAAAAATACATATACACTAAAACATTTTTTTTTGGAACTGACAAATTTGGAAGAGATATATTAAGTAGAATCCTTATTGGATCTAGAGTTTCCATTTCAATTGGCTTTATTTCAGTAATTATCTCCCTATTTATAGGTTTAGCCTTGGGGTTAATATCTGGTTACTATGGAGGCTATATTGATACTGTTGTAATGTTTTTAATTAATATTTTTTGGTCTATTCCTACTTTATTAATTGTTATTGCAATATCAATTGCTCTTGGAAAAGGTTATTGGCAGGTCTTTGTTGCTGTTGGCTTTACTATGTGGGTAGATATTGCAAGATTAGTTAGAGGTCAAGTAATTTCAATTAAAGAAAAAAAATATATTAAAGCTTCTGAAGTTCTAGGTTTTTCTGACAATAAAATTATACTTAATCATATTCTCCCTATGATTGTACCGACTCTAATTGTAATGTCGTCAGCAAATTTTGCAAGCGCAATATTGATTGAAAGTGGTCTAAGTTTTCTTGGTATCGGGATACAGCCTCCTACCCCTAGTTGGGGTGGCATGATCAAGGAACATTTTAGATATATATTATTAGGGAAAGCTTATTTGGCAATTATTCCAGGAGTTTTTATAGTGTTAATAGTGTTGTCTTTTATTACATTGGGTAACAAATTGAGAGATATTTTGGATGTTAAAAATTAATTTAATCTATTTAAATCAAGATTTAGGTAAATAAATATCATACAAGAAAAAGCAATAAAACTTGAACCTCCATAACTAATTAGTGGTAAAGGGATACCAATTGTTGGAAATAGACCTAGAGACATACCAATATTAATCATAAAATGAATAGTTAAAATACTAGAAATTGAATATGAAAAAATTCTACAAAATTTATTTTTATGATTTTCAGATCTAAAAATTATTCTTAAAATTAAAATTGTGTATAAAAAAATTAAACCAAAGCATCCCCAAAACCCCCATTCCTCTCCTATTGTACTAAATATATAGTCTGTGTGTTGTTCAGGAACAAAATCTCCTTTTGTTTGAGTACCTTTTAGAAATCCCTTTCCATTAAATCCACCTGAACCAATTGCAATAATTGATTGATTTAAATTATAACCAATTCCCTTAGAGTCGTATTCTTTTCCAAGAAAGATATTTATTCTATCTCTATGCCTTTGTTCAAATACATTATTAAAAACATAATTTACAGATAAAATATAAATTATACATGCAAATAGTGTGAATATATAAGGTAAAATTTTAGTCTTTTTATTATTTTTTTTTGACAACGAATACAAAAAAAGAATCACAAATAAAATTATTAAAAAAAGTAGGGTAGTCGGTAAAACTAAAGCCATTAATGATAATGACAAAATTAACAATATTGCAATAAAATAATTGTAACTTAAACCTTCTCGAAAAAAAACAAAGAAAAATGATGCAAATACTATTGACGATCCCAAGTCATTTTGTAATATTATCAAAATAGACGGTAAAGAAATTAAAATAACTAATTTTAAAAGATCTTTATTTTTTTTAATATTTATTTCAATCTCACTCATCAATTTTGCTACTGCTAATGAAGTAGCGAGTTTTGCAAAGTCAGTAGGTTGAAAGTTAATACCAAAAAAGTTATACCACGATGTTGACGCTCTTATAGTCTCCCCAAAAATAAAAAGACCTAAAAGTAGAATAATTGAAAAAATATATATTAAACTTGAAAATTGTTGGAAGAAATTAGTGTTAAAATTAATAATTAAAACTCCAATAAAAATACTTATTATCATAAATAAAAATTGTCTAAAAGCAGGAGATGAATAATTAAAAAAGACTTCTGATTCAGAAAATGTACTAGAGTAGATATTTAAAATACCAAACAATGACAGAACTATATAAACTAAAAAAGTTAACCAGTCAAATAAAAAAAGTTTTTTATTCATTAATTTTAAATTTTCTTCCAGATACAACTTTCATGTACTCGTTTTCAAGGGATCCATTCATAATTTTTGCCTCTAACCATTTTCTATTAACATCTTTATTTAAATATTTTTCAATTGCTAAACTTCCAATTGGAGCTGCCCATCTGCTACCCCAGTAACCATTTTCAACAAAAACTGCAAGGGCTATTTTAGGATCATCTTTTGGAGCAAAAGCAATGAAAATTGAATGATCAGTAAGTTGTGTTTTAATATTATCTATTAAAGTGAAATTTTCAGCAGTACCAGTCTTACCACAAATTTCAATATTGTTAATTTTTGCAATTTTCGCTGTTCCTTTTTCAACTACATCTCTCATGCCATCTATAATTATTTCATAATTTAAAGAGTCAATTGAAGTCACAATTTTTTCAGTATACTGTGAGTTAACTAATCTTTCAGATTTTAAAAAATGTGGTTTATAATAGTACCCTCTATTTGAAATTATAGCAGCTAAGTTTGCGAGTTGTATCGGTGTTGTTAAAATTTCTCCTTGACCAATTGAATTTGATATAATTGTTGTTGAATTCCAGTTTTGATAATCATATATTTTATCATAATAATCAGAGTCAGGGATAAAACCTTTTTTTCCGATTGGAAGATCATATCCAAGATAATTACCAAAACCAAAACTCTCAACATGTTTTTTCCAATTGTTTAAATTTTCTTTAGTCTTTCCGGAATCACTTATAATTCTTGTAAAAGTTTTTGCAAAATATGTGTTACAGGATTTATAAATTGCATTGTGTAGTTTTTTTCTTAAATTATTTCCACAAAGACATTCCATAAATGATCCTTTAGCATAAAAATGTCCTTTATTACATTTAAATTGGGTATTTTTTGTAATAACTTTTTCTTGTAAACCAATTAAACCATTTACTAGCTTAAATGGTGATCCTGGTGGATATAAAGCTTGAAGTCCTCTGTCAAAAAGTGGTTTAGAAATTGAATCTGTGAGTAACATTTTGTAATTGATTGAACGTTTTTTTCCAACTAACAAATTTGGATTGTATGATGGAGAAGTAATTAAAGCGAGAATTTCACCAGTTTTAGGCTCTATGGCAACAATACCTCCTCTTTTATTTTTCATTAATTTTTCTCCATATAGCTGTAGATCTGAATCAATTGTTAAAATTAAGTTTTCTGCTCTTTGTTTTTTAATATCAAAAACCCCATTGTTATAAGGGCCAATAATTCTATTAAAACGATCCTTTTGTAAAAATTTTTTCCCCTTAGTACCTCTTAAAAGTTTTTCATATGTTTTTTCTATACCTTGTCTACCAATTAATTCTCCTGTTTTATAATATGAGTCATTTTTTAGGTCATTTGAATTAACCTCAGATATGTAACCTAAAATATTTGAAGCAATGGGAATTTTATAATTTCTATTACTCCTTTTTTGAATGAAAAATCCGTTAAATTTCCACATGTGTTCTTGAAATATAGCATATTGATTTTTGGGAATTTCACTTATAATTACAGAAGGTAGTCTTTTGGAAAATTTATTTGCTTTATTTATGTTTTCAACAATTATTTTTTTTTCTACTTTAAGTATTTTGGTTAGTAAAATTGTATCAAAGGCATAAACATTTTCTGGTACCATTAATAAATCGAAAGTTGGTTCATTTCCAACAATTAATTTTTTATTTCTATCAAAAATCAAACCTCTTTCAGGATATTCTGAAATTGCTAAGACTGCGTTATTTTGGGAGAGTTTTTCAAAATCTGGGTTTAAAATTTGAAGACTAAATAAACGTATGGTGAATATTAATGAAATAGTAATAATAAAGAAAATTAAAAATTTTTTTCTCATGACTTATTTCTAAAAAAATTTAAAAACCCAAGTAATATGATTACAGTAAATAGTGAATTTAAGATTGTTAGTTTTATTATTTCAAAAAACATTAAAAAATCAAAAAATTCAAAGCTGTAAAATATTATTTGGTGTATTAATGTGACTGAGCTAATAAAAATAGCTTTATTATAGAATCTAATGTTACTAAGTATTGAGTTATTTTCAAAATTGTCCCCTAATGAAAATCTAATTATTGTTGGTCTTAAAAAACTGATAAATAACATAGATATAGAGTGATTTCCTGCTGTTTGAAGGATTAGATCTAATAACATTCCATATAAAAATGAAAAAACAATAAAATTAACTTGCTCTGAATCAAATTTATACAGTAGTATAAAAAGTAAAAAAACTGAAGGGTTAACTATTCCAAATAAATTTAAATTGCTAAAAAAAACAATATGAATTACTAATAAGGTAAATAAATTAAAAAATATTAGTGCATATTCCTTTATCATTTAAAATTGTTTTTATCGATTTCGTATAGTTCACCATAATTAAAGTTTTCGATAACATAAACGTAACTTATATTGTTCATTTTTTGAAAAAGTTTAACTTTCAAACTATAGAATCCATTGTTTTCAGAAATTTTAATACTATTAATTTCTCCAATAGGAATGTTATTTGGAAAATAAAAAGACATACCTCCAGTGCTAATTGTATCACCTATGAAAATTTCATTATCAATTGAAATATCATTTAATTCAACTACCGTTGGATCCTTTTGATTCCATTCTAAAGATCCATAAGCATTTGATTTGTTGTGTTTTGCATTTATTTTTAAATCTTTATTGAGAATAGAAATAACACTTGAATAATTTTTTGAAGTTTCGTTTATTATTCCAACTATTCCATCTTTGGAAATAACACCCATATCTCTTTTAATTCCATTTTTTTTACCTTTATTAATTATTAGATTGTTTCTTGTTAATTTCGTACTATTTTTTATGACCTTGGCAAGAATTAAATCATAATTATTTTCATATTTTGAATCTAATTTTTTATTTAATTTTTCCTTTTTTAATAAAATATTTTCTTCCATTAATTTTTCATTAAGTTCTCTAAGTTGCAAATATGATTTTAAGTTATAAAACGGTTTATAAAAGTTACTAGAAATAATTAGGCTGAAATTATTAATTTTATTTTCATGAAAATCACTACGAGTATATGAAAATGACAAGGATACAATTAGTAGAAATATAAATACAAAAAAGTTTTTAAATCGAATTATTGTGTTGATAATCCGCTGCATATATCAATTATTTATTCAAAACAGTCTTGTAGTTATCTAAATTTTTTAAGGCAATTCCTGTTCCCCTAACAACTGCTTGAAGTGGATCTTCGGCAATGTAAACAGGGAGGTCAGTTTTAAGGGATAATCTTTTATCGAGTCCTCTAAGCATTGATCCGCCACCTGCTAGATAGATACCTGTATTGTATATATCAGCAGCTAGCTCAGGAGGTGTTTGGGATAAAGCCTCCATAATTGCATCCTCAATTCTTATTATAGATTTATCTAAAGCTTTAGAAATTTCAATATGGGAAACTTTAGCCTGTTTTGGTTTTCCCGTTAGTAAGTCTCTTCCTTGAACAGACATTTCATCAGGAGGATTTTCAAGATCTTCAAGTGCAGCGCCAATACTAATTTTTATTTTTTCAGCAGTTCTTTCCCCAACATATAAATTGTGTTGTCTTCTCATATAATAAACAATATCATTGGTAAAAACATCACCAGCAATTTTAACAGATTTATCACATACAATACCGGATAAGGCGATAACAGCAATTTCGGTAGTTCCACCTCCAATGTCAACAACCATATTCCCTTTTGGTTGTTTAATATCTATTCCAATTCCAATAGCAGCTGCCATTGGTTCATGAATTAGGTAAACCTCTTTTCCGTTAACTCTCTCAGCCGACTCTCTTACAGCTCTCATCTCAACTTCAGTAATTCCAGAGGGTATACAAATAACCATTCTTAAAGAAGGTGTAAAAATTTTTTTTCTTAGCGTTGGAATACTTTTAATGAGTTGGTTGATCATTTGCTCAGAGGCATTAAAGTCAGCTATAACTCCGTCTTTGAGAGGTCTAATAGTTTTAATATTTTCATGAGTTTTTCCTTGCATTAAACTTGCTTCATGTCCAATTGCAATAACTTTATTTGATGACCTATCAATAGCAACAATAGAGGGGCTGTCAACAACTACTTTATCATTATGAATTATTAGAGTATTAGCAGTACCTAAATCGATTGCAATTTCCTCAGTAAGAAAGTCAAAAAACCCCATTTTTTTAAAAAAAAAGTAAATCTAGAGGACAAAAGTAATAAATTTAATGCTTAAAATGTCTAATTCCCGTAAATACCATTGACATTTTATTTTTATTACACAAATTTATTGAAAGATTATCTTTAATGGAACCTCCTGGTTGTACTACAGATGTAATCTTATGACTATTAGCAATTTCTATACAATCTGGAAAGGGAAAGAATGCATCACTAGCCATTACAGCGCCATTTAAATTGAAACCAAATTTTATAGCTTTTTGAATTGCTTGATTTAGTGCATCTACTCTTGAGGTTTGACCAGTCCCAGACGATAATAATTGAAGATCTTTTACTATAACAATGGTATTTGATTTTGTATGTTTTGATATTTTAGAAGCAAAAATCAGGTCATTTATTTCTTTTTTTGAAGGTTTTACTTTTGTTACATAATTGAAGTTTGATTCACTATCAGAAATTTTATCTCTATCTTGGAATAAATATCCATTAAGGCACGATCTAACAATAGAATCCTGTATTAAGATATTTTTTTGCTTCAAAATAATCCTATTTTTTTTCATTTTTAACAATTTAAGCGAATCGTTGTCAAAGGAAGGCGCTATAATTATTTCAAAAAAAAGCTTATTCAACTCTAATGACGTCTCGTAATCAATTTTTTGATTTGAGATTAATACACCACCAAATGCAGATATTGGATCAGAGGAAAGAGAAGACAAAAATGAGTCTTTTAGGGAATCTCTTGATGAAAAACCACACGCATTGTTATGTTTAAATATTCCAAATACAAAATTTTTAGAATTGAATTCAGACATAAGGTTAACAGCTGAATCAATATCAATTAAATTATTGTATGAAACTTTTTTACCATTTAATTGTTCAAATGAATCTTCAATAGATCCGTAAAAAATTCCTTTTTGGTGAGGATTTTCTCCATATCTTAATCTATTTGCTTTACTAATATTGATTTTTAAAGAGCTATCTTCTTCATCAAAATACTTAAAAATCTCTGAATCATATTTTGATGAAATATCAAAGGCTTTTCTAGCAAATTTTTTTCTTATATCTAAATCAGAACAACCTTGATTATTGATAAGAATTTCATTTAGTTCTTTATAATCGTTTTTATCTGATATACAAAGTATATCTTTAAAATTTTTGGCTGCAGCTCTAATCAAAGAAATTCCCCCAATATCAATTTTTTCAATAATTTCCTCATCACTGGCGTTGGATAAAACTGTTTGCTCAAATGGATATAAATCAACAATTAATAAATCAATTAAAGGTATTTGGTGTGACGAAACTTCTTTTAAATTTTCTTTAGAATTTCTTTTAGCCAATATTCCTCCAAATATTTTTGGATGCAAAGTTTTAACTCTTCCATCTAAAATAGATGGATACCCAGTTAAATTTTCTACAGCCTCAACTTCATAACCTAGTTCTGTTATAAATTTTTCAGTTCCTCCTGTTGAAATTAAAGAAATATCAAATGATTTTAGTGTTTTAAGAACTAGTTCTAGACCAACTTTTGAGAATACAGATATTAATGCTCTATTTATTTTTTTCATCTTCTTCAATGTAGTGATTTTTCTTTTTTTTTAATAGAAAAAATAATTAATCTATTTAAAAAAAATTAATTTTATAAAAAATACTATTGGAATTCTGAATAACTGATATGTTAGTTAAAATTAAATACTTTTTATTGTTTTGTTTATTTATAAATTTCTTGAAACTTTTTTCTCAAGATGATAATTCAGATACCATGATGATGAATGATTTGATGGAGGTTGTTATATTAAAGAAAAAAAAGTCAATATCCCAATTATATAACATAAGCAGCAATGTAATTAATGTTGATAAAGAGGAATTGTTAAAATCAGCTTGCTGTAATATTTCTGAGAGTTTTGAGACAAACCCTCATATCGAGACAAATTTCACAAATTCAATTATTGGTATAAAACAAATAAGTCTTTTTGGATTAAAAAGCCCCTATATACTAATATCTGAGGAGGATTTACCCTCAATTAGAGCAGGAACTCAAGTTATTGGCTTAAATTATATTCCAGGAACCTGGGTTGAAAGTATTCAGATAAATAAAGGAACTTCAAATGTAGAGAATGGATATGAGTCTTTAACAGGAGAAATTAATGTAAAGCTAAAAAAACCGAAAGATGATGATCCCTTTTTTTTAAATATTTTTAGAGGTTACAAGGGTAGAAATGAATTAAATATTCAATTTTCAGAGAAATTATCTAATAAATTATATTCAAGTTTATTTGTTCATGGTAGTAACAGGCAAAAAAAAGTTGACAAAAATTTAGATTCTTTTTTAGATAAACCAACTTCAAGTCAATTTAATATTTTAAATAGATGGCAGTTTGAGAGCACTGATAATAGTTTTTCAGCAATGTTAACATTAAATGGGTTTAAAGATAGAAAAAAAATAGGTCAAATTTCTCCAAAAAATATTGGTAAATCTGAGGAAAAGATATGGAATGGATCAATTAACACAAATCAGCTTAAAAGTAATTTTATTTTAAATTATAATTTTTTAGATAGGCCATATAATAATTTAACATTTCAGTTATTTAATAGTTTTTTAGATTATAACTCATTCTACGGATTTAGAAAATATGATTTTAAATTAAATACAAATTATTTAAAAATTTATTTTAAATCAATTATTCAAAATACCATGAATAAAATTAAAGTTGGAATAAATTTAGTTGAAGATGATTTTGATGAAAGTTTAACAAAAAAAAAATATGATAGATCAGAGAAATCTATAGGTGGTTTTTTTGAATATAATTACGACAATTTGGATGATTTTTCTTTCAATGGTGGTATAAGAATTGATAATCACAATAAATTAAATACCTTCATAACTCCTAAATTCAACTTAAAATATAAAATTAATTCAAAATCTATAATAAAATTATCATACGGAAGGGGAAAAAGATTGTCAAGTATTTTTCTTGAAAATTTAAATTTTTTTGTTAGTAATAGAAAAATTAAAATTTTGAGAAAAAATAACCTTTCCTATGGTCTTAAGCCTGAATTAGCTGATAATTTTGGCATTAATTTTAATTATAATTTTAGATTGTATAAAAAAAACGCTTTTTTAACGTTTGACTTTTATAGAACTCAATTTAAAAATCAAATTATTGCTGATTATGAAATCCCAAATGAAATTAGTTTCTATAATTCTAATGGAAAAAGTTTTTCTAATAGTTATTTGATTGAGTTTGTATATGATCCAATTAAAAATTTAGAATTAACTCTTGCTTACAAATACAATGACGTAAAATTTAATTATTTGTCGGGTCTCAAGCGAAAGGCTCTTAATCCAGAAGACAGAATATTTATTAATTTAAATTACAATTATAAAGACCTTAATATTGACCGTGATATCTGGAGGTTTAACTTTTCCTTACATGCTATAGGAAAACAAAGAATTCCTGAGAATTTAAATTCTTTAAATGGGTTTGAATCAAAAAAATATATGTTATTAAATTTTCAACTTACTAAAATATTTAATAAAAATTTTGAATTATATTTAGGATTTGAGAATTTAGCTAATTATTTACAAAAAAATCCAATAATTGATTCTAATAATCCATTTGGACCAAATTTTGATTCCTCATTGATTTATGCCCCAATAGTTGGTGCTATGAACTATTTTGGACTCAGATATAATTTAAATTAATAAAAAATGAAAAAAATAATATTCTTATTTGTTTTAATATTTTCAAGTAGTATTTATTCCCAAAAAAAATTAGTAAATACCTCATTTGAAGTTTTTGGTGTATGTGACATGTGTAAAAGTAGGATCGAAAAAACAGCTTTTAAAATTAAAGGAGTAAAAGATGCTAAGTGGGATCTTTTTACTAAGGATTTATCTATCATATTTGACTCTAACAAAGTAACCTTAGATCAAATCCATAAATCAATTGCAAAAGTTGGACACGACACAAAACTAGAGAGGTCTTCTGACAAAGTATATAATGATTTACCCGGATGCTGTTTGTATAATAGGGAAGAAAAAAAGGCTATTCAATAGAATAGCCTTTATACAAAATTAATTATTAATTTGTGTTACATCATGCCTGGCATTCCTCCACCCATTGGGGGCATTCCCCCTCCTGGAGCTGGAGCGTCTTCTTTTATGTCAATTAATCCACATTCTGTGGTTAGAATCATACCAGCAACAGATGCTGCATTTTCAAGTGCAACTCTAGATACTTTTTTTGGATCAATTATACCTTCTTTAAGCATATCAACATAAGATCCATTTTTTGCATCATAACCAAAGTTTTTTTGCCCTTCGCTTACCTTTGAAACAACAACAGAACCTTCAACACCTGAATTCTCAACTATTGTTCTTAAAGGAGACTCAAGCGCTTTACTAATAATTTGAATTCCAGTCAATTCGTCAGGATTATTGGATTTCAATTTAGATAGGGAATCTTGAGCACTAAGTAATGCAACTCCACCTCCAGCAACAATTCCTTCTTCAACAGCAGCCCTTGTTGCATGAAGAGCGTCATCAACTCTATCTTTTTTCTCCTTCATTTCAACTTCGGATGGAGCACCAACATATAAAACGGCAACACCACCAGAAAGTTTTGCTAATCTTTCCTGTAGTTTTTCTTTGTCGTAGTCTGAGGTTGTTGATTCGATTTGTGATTTTATTTGACTAACTCTTGCATCAATTTGCTTAGAATCACCATATCCGTTAACAACTGTAGTATTATCCTTGTCAATAGTAACTTTTTCAGCAGTTCCAAGCATTTCAATTGTAGTGTTTTCAAGAGTAAAACCTCTTTCTTCAGAAATTACAGTACCACCGGTAAGAATAGCTATATCCTCAAGCATTGCTTTTCTTCTATCACCAAATCCTGGAGCCTTAACTGCAGCAATTTTAAGAGAACCTCTTAATTTATTTACAACAAGAGTAGCAAGAGCTTCTCCATCAACATCTTCAGCAATTACAAGCAATGGTTTACCTGACTGAGATACAGGCTCAAGTACAGGTAATAAATCTTTCATGGCAGATATTTTTTTGTCGTACAACAAAATATAAGGAGTTTCTAAATCAGCCTCCATTTTCTCAGAATCAGTAACAAAATAAGGAGAAATGTAGCCTCTATCAAACTGCATACCTTCTACTACATCAACATAAGTGTCAGTTCCTTTTGCTTCTTCAACAGTAATTACTCCTTCTTTTCCAACCTTTTCAAAAGCTTCTGTTATTAATTTACCAATAGCTTCATCATTGTTAGCAGATATACTTGCAACTTGGTTGATTTTTTCAGATGAAGTTCCAACTTGAACAGATTGTTTATCTAAATCTTTTACTACAACTGAAACAGCCTTATCAATTCCTCTTTTTAAATCAAGTGGATTAGCTCCAGCAGCAACATTTTTTAGTCCTTCTTTCACAACAGCTTGAGCAAGGATAGTTGCAGTTGTTGTCCCGTCTCCAGCTTGATCATTAGTTTTTGAAGCAACTTCTTTTACCATTTGAGCACCCATATTTTCCAGAGCATCCTCGAGTTCAATTTCTTTTGCAACAGTCACCCCATCTTTAGTTACCTGAGGAGCACCAAAAGCTTTTCCTATGATAACATTTCTTCCTTTAGGACCTAAAGTAACTTTTACAGCGTTAGCTAGAGCATCGACACCCTTTTTAACTCCATCTCGAGCTTCTAGGTCAAATATTATTTTTTTTGCCATTTTTAAAATTTTTACTAATTAAATTTTTGCTAATATATCGTTTTCTTTCATTATCAAATAATCTCCACCTTCGTGTTGAAGCTCTGTCCCAGAATATTTGCCATACAACACATCGTCACCAACTTTAAGTGTAACTGGATTGTCTTTTGTTCCAGGACCAACTGCAACAACTTTACCTTTTTGTGGTTTTTCCTTAGCAGAGTCAGGTATAATAATACCTGAAGAAGTTTTAGTTTCTGCTGCAGCAGGTTCAACAAGAATCCTATCTGCAAGAGGTTTAATATTAATTTTACTCATTTTATAGTTTTTTTTTATTATTAATTTCACAAATCATGCCATATCAATATTTGTGACAAATTAGAATATCTAAATATCTATATCTGACAAGCTGGCACCTTAGTTTAATTGTTTGGTTCTGTTTGTTCAGGAATTTCAGGAAGAACTTCAGGAATAACTTCCTCAATGTTTTCAACATCGTCAATTAATTTTGATTCATTTATGCTATTATCATCATTATTTAAAGCAAAATTTGATAACAATATTAAAATTAATACCGACGAACCTAAAATCCATGTACTTTTATCAAGAAAATCTGTAGTACTTTTAACGCTTCCAAGTTGTTGAGCTCCACCCCCAAATGAAGATGATAGTCCACCACCCTTAGGATTTTGTACCATAATAACTATGATTAATAGCACACAAACTATAACTATTAAACCAATAAATATTGAAAATGTGTTCATTGATTTTTCAAAAGTTTATTTATTTTTTTTATTTCGTTTGCAAATAAACTCTTTTTTTCTGGATAATTCAAAATTAAAATTTTAAAAGCTCTTTTTGCATCATCGTATTTTTTTTGTTTTAAATACATTTTTGCCAGAGTTTCAGTCATAAACTCAAATTTATCGAAATTATTATTTTCTATAATAAGGTTATTAGAGCTCGAAACTGAACTTTTGATTTTAGGATTATTTGAAATAAATTCATCAATTCTTTCCTGTTTATTGATTTCATCTTTTTTTTCATTATCAGTAATCCAATCGATAAATGTTTTTTTATCAGATTTTATATCAACATCATCCTCAAGAATGTCACTTTCTTTTGAATTGATTTCTTTACTTAGCCAATTATATAAATTCTCTCTATCCAGAGTTAAGATCGAGGTTTTTTTTAAAATATGACTATAATTATATTTCTTCTGGTTTTTTAGAGACTTAAGATAAAATGCATGTAAGTTCTGATAATAAGGATATTTAAATAATAATTTTTCAATTTTTATCAGATCATCCT
>PACV01000052.1 GCA_002702875.1 Flavobacteriaceae bacterium | reverse complement strand
TAAGGGTCAGGAAAAAAACCTTTAACATTACTAGGTATAGTGTCTAAAATATTATGTACAATATTAAGTCTTTGTCCATCTCTAACATATCCATCAAAATAAGAATCAAAACCTGTATTTACATAATCGTAAAGTAAAGATACAGGTATTTTTTCTCCGTCTATATTTGCAAATATAGCTAATGTGTAACCTGGATTTTGTTGTAATTTACGCATACCGTCTAATGGATTTTGCTGTATTTTAGAAAAATATTTAGGTACTCCACCTTTATATATTCTTTTTGTTTTCCCTTTTTTTCCTCCTCCTACTATTTCAGAAGATAGTTCTGCACTACGTAATATTGCATTTGAAACAGGTTTTCCTAAGAAATTTTGTAAATGTATTTTTAAATTTTCTGCGTCTCTTGCACTTTTAGCAAACAATGGTCCACCTGGATATAATGGTTTCAATTCAATATCATCAATAACACCTCCACCTATATTTTTTAATTCTTCTTTATACCTTTTTAAAAATTTTTGTTTTTGCACATTTATGTCATCAGGCAAATATACATATTCAACTGTTGGATTAGGCATGTCATAACTACGAGGAATTGAACCTCTATTTATTTGTTTTACTGCACCCCTATCACCAACAGTATCATCTTTTAACAATGTTGATAAAGAACTTTGGTCACCTCTAAAAGTTATTGAAAAACCGTTATCTACTAATTCATTTATAAAATCTTTTAGTTTTCTTATTTCAGTTTCAGAAAAATCACCTTCAAATACCTCTTCTAAACTAATTCTAATATTTTTATAAATACCTGTTTGGTCTATATGTATATCAGATATTTTGTCATAATTAGTAAACTCAAATGAAAAATTTTCTAATCTACCAACTATCTCATCAAATGTAGCCATTATAGAAATACAGTCATACTCATAAACAAAGTCAAATCATCATCATAATCAGGTTGTTTTCTTTCTTCGTCAATATCGACACCAAGTTTATCCCAAAGTATTACACCATCTTTTACATATTGTTTTAGTTGTGGGTTATTATCTAAATACTCTTGTAAGCCATCCACTATCTACCACCTAAAAAATCCCTAGCATTATTTGTTAACTCAGGTTTTTCACCTGGTTTTACGTTACCTTTTTTTATTCTTAATATTTTTTCCATATTATTTAAAAATGTATCTGATGCTTTTGGACCATCTACTTGCATTTGTCTTTGTGGTCTTTGCTCAAACCTTGTGTTTGGTGTAGTCATAGGAAGTTCTATAGCATCCTCTACAGGAATAAAATTATGTGTAGTGTTAAACAAATATCTATACACAGAACTTAATTGATTTAATGGGTCTGATTCTTTACCGTTTATAAATTGTTGATAAAAGAAAGTTTTGTTACCTCTTACTCTTGCATTTGCTTGATTGCCATTTATTATCTCACCAGTTCTTACATCATAAAAAACATCATCTTTTTTATATACATTATCTTTTATATTATCTACAACGTTTTGTCCATCACCTTGCATACCAACACCTTTTATGGTTGTATTGTATGCTATGTATTTATGTATGTTATCTGCATATAATTTAACAACTTGTGCGTCTGATAAATCAGCTATGTTTACATCTTCCAATAATTTTTTATGTTGATTGTTAATATTACTACCTGATAACAAACCAACACTTCTACCTTGTTTAAATGCATAATCTTCTTGATTATTAAATACACGACCTTGTTGTGCTTGTTTCAAAAAACCTCTCATGCTTTTTGTAGATAATTTATCATTTACTACAGGTGGTGGTTGTGTCTGTGTTTGACCATCAGCTCTTGGCTCATCAGGTATTGGTGTTGCATTACCTTCTGCATCAAAAGTTCTTGTTGGTATTTCTATAAGACCTGCATCATAATTTTTTGCAGCCTCTACAAATGGACCTGTTCCTGATTGTATACCAAAGGTATCATCCATAGCTGTACTCCAGTTGTCTATACCTTTTCTCTCACCTACGTCATAGTTTGCAATAATTACTGCTGCTATTGCATTTAATCCAGGGTCATCCAAAGCCTCGTCTAAATTATCAAAACTATCAAAAATATCATATTCTCTTAGAACACTGCTCCAGTTTGTTTCTCCACGTATCTGCCATGGACCTCTTGATGTTCCTGCATCACCTGGTGTATTCTTTGCCATACCATCAGTTGTATTATTACCTGTTCTATGTTCTGCTAAGGCAATACCTATAAGTTTTTGTAAATCCTCTTCGTTGTTTGGATTTAAAAATTTATCTCCAGTCTTATACTCAAACTCTTGACCATCTAAATATTGTTTTGCATATTGTAAAAATTGATAAAGTTGTTGTGCGTTATACATTAAAAGTTCTCCTCAAACACCATAAAGTTTTTCTTAAATGCTGCAGCTTGTGCAGTTCTAGCAATTATTTCTTTTGCTGCATCTATTCTTCCTGCCTCTCGCTCTTCTACAATTTTATTTAATTCAAACTCTACATCAATAGTAGGTAGTAAAGGCTTACCTAATTCTTTTCTTGCCTCTTCAGATGATGGTAATGATACTCCAAAACCACCATAAGTGTATGGTCCAATCTCTGTAGTAGAATCATATGTTGTACCAAGACCTATAACATCAGCCAATGTAAGTTTATTTCTATCTATTTCTGCTTGTCTTTCTGCGGCTTGTGATTGTAAATTTGTAAATACTGCACCATAAGTTGCATAATCTGCAGCAGTTGGATTTATACCTGCATCAACAAATGCTTTATCTACTGCTGATTTAATTTGTGCCTCGTTTGGTGGCACAATCTCTCCTGCAAATTCTTTACCTAATTTATCAACAAAAAGATTTGTTTCTTCTATGTTTTGTTTTTTATACTCAATGTAAGGTTTTAATTGTCCATACAATGTACCTGCACTTTTATCTATAAGATTTAATTCAGGAAATAAACTATTTAACTCATTTGCCTCTGTCATCAATAATGCAACAAAGTCTACTTCTGCACCACGTATTGTTGTATTTACGTTACCTGCATCAAAAGCAAAAGAACCTAAATCTAAACCAACTGCAGCTAAATCTTGTTGTATTTCAAATATTTTTTCTTGACTTAGACCTTCAAATAATGCAGATGCAGCACCTATTCTAAATATAGGTTTTAGTGGTTCACCATTAAATTTTTTTGTTTCTCCTGTAGCAACATCAACATACTCGTCTAATTCATTTATTGCTGTATTAGGTCCTACGTAATAATCTTTAGACCTAAAAAAGAACTCACCTGTTTCAGGGTCTTGCGTTTTTGCAGGTTGTGCAACAACACCCATAACTTTCGGATTATCAAAATTATATGTTGCAGTATCTGTAGATGTTGTATTCCAATCAAGAATATCTGTATAAATAGTTTGTGCAACAGAATTATCTGCTAATGCATTGTAAGTTATATTTTGTTGACTTGTTCCTGGTGTGCCTAGTGTAGATTCTGTAGGTTTTATTTCTTGTGCTAAATAACCTTCTAATGCATTAAAATATGCCTCTAAATCAGATGGATTTAATAAATCTTCTCTGTAAGGTATAAGGTTGTCACCAAAAGCAAAACCAATATCTCCCTCTCCTGGTAAACCTAATAAATAACTTAATGAATAATCTTCTGCTGATACATCTCCATTTTCTCTTTCTATACGTATAGGTATAAATATTCTTTTATTTATCTCTGATATAAAAGATGCAAAGTCAGCAGGATAGTTTTTACTATCATCTAAAGAATTTAAGTAATCTTCTATTTGATTTTGCGATTTTTCTGTTGTCACTTCAAATACCTTCTATTATCTAATTCTTTCCAAAAACTTCCTAAGTATATACTAATCCATTCTGTATCTTCATTTTGCAATGCAAGTTCTCTTGCATATGCGTCAAGCTCAGTCCTAATGTCAGCTATCTCAGGGCTTGTACCACTTAGTGTAGCAGCAGTTTTACCTGGTATTCCACCTTTCTTAATCCTTACACCTCTAAATTCACCACCATTAAGCACTACATCTATAGCTCTGTCATACTCTTCAAAAAACTTTTCTAGTATTGGATATTCAGGTGTTGCAGCTAATAGTGGTTCATTTTTCCAATCTCTTAGTTCTAATATGATTTGATACTTGTCTGCTTGTTCTACTGCATCACCAAGACGACCATATGATATAACACCATACTCTAATTCTTTTTCAGCTCTGATAGCAGAGTATCTTTCTTTTCTTGCTGCTGATGTCAATGTTTTATCATTGTTTAACTCTTCTTTTATATTTTCTAATTCAAATTGTAAAAGAGATTGTTTTGTAGCTCTTTCATATGCAGTAGGGTCTAATTCCTCACCACCTGCCATAAATGCAGGTAAAGAAAACTCATCATCTACTTTGTCAGGAAACAAGTGTATTGCTGTATATGGTTTTCTCTCTAGTAACTCTTTGTTTTCTGTTTTTTGCCAAAACGCATAAGATTCTTTTTTAACAGGGAATCTACCTTTTTTGACTGTAGATGATTGTCGTAGTGGTATTGGATTCAATCCAAAGCGTTGTATAAATTGTTGTGATGTTACATAGTAATCATACTGATTAGCCTCTAACATTTGTTGATACTTTTGACCTAATACTTGCATAGTCCACCATGCACCATTCTTATCTTTTATCTCATATCTAGGTTGTATAGATGTAGGGAATGCTGCAGATGCTGTGCCTCTAATTAACCAATGCATTGCTGCTGCTCTCTCTGCCTCTTGCATTGCAAGTTTTACACTCTGCTCATCATCAGGTGTCCATTTACCTGCGTAATAATATAATGTAAACAAATCCATAACAGTCTTGGAATATGACGCATTTATTTCTTCTGTTGCCTCTTGTGTAAATGGAATAGCTTTAAAATATCCTTTTGCCCATGCAGGTAACTCATTAATTAAGTTTGGTTGTGAACCTGGTTGCTCAAAGTTACCAAGTATAAAATCAGTTAATAATTTTGGTGCTGTAGCTATTTTTGTTAAAACCTTGAACGGAAATGTAACAATAGGACCAAAACCTGGTGAAAAACCATTTGCAGATATTAAGTTAAGTCCTTCTAAAAATCCATAAGGTCTTACACGTACACCTTCATCTTCTAAATCAGAGCCTAACAATCCTGATTGTAATGGTTTAAAACCAAACGCACCAGGTAAAGCTGTAAGTCCAAATGACGCTACATGCATAACATCTACGTAATTAAATAACAATTCGCCTGTTACAGGGTCTGTTGTAAAGAATGCATTATCAGTATCCCAAGGTTTTGCCTCTTTACCTCTATCTACAGCTATCCTTGTTCTGTTAAACTTCTGTGGATTTTCTGCAAGTAATTTACCCCAAGTCTTTATAACCTCTTGCCATATCTCAGGAAATGGCACATAAGATGCCATTACATCAGATAAAACATGTCTGTTAGAACTTGCATACAATAAGTTTCTTACTTCTTCCATAGCTTTGTATTTCAATAAAGTTTCTGCTTGTTCAAGACTTGTAATAGTATTTTCTTCGGATGGTAACTTAGATTTTCTAACTAAATTCTTGTATAAATCACTACCATCAACCCATGTTTTTGCACCCACAACAAACTCTTCTTTGACTTCTTGTGTCATGTAAGGCATAATATCTTCAGCTAGTGTGTAAAAAGACCATCTAAAAAATGGGTCACGATTTAAAAAGTCTGATGGTCTTGTTAAAAATGTATTGTAACCTTTTTGTAAAACATCATCCCATTTTTTTACAGCAGTATCTATAGTTGCACCTGCACGTGTTAATGATGGATTGTTGTTAAAAGCAATGTTTCTTGGACCTAAATCTAAATCAACTAAATCTTGTTTAAATACTTCTTGTAATTTTTCATAAAACTTAGATATATATTTTTCACCGCTTGAATTAATAGCATATTTTTGTGATAACTCTACATAATCTTCACCATTTACATATCCACCATTAGCTATAAAATTACGTATTGTTTGACCACCACTACCAAATATATCAGACTCGTAATCAGGATATTCTAATCCAACAATCTCTCTTGCATCTTGCTCTGATATTTCTCTGCCACCTCTTAATATTTTTTTATTAGCACCTGACAATCTAGCAATTTCATACTCTGTTGCTTTCATATAAGAAAGTAATTGCTCATCATTATTTAAAACAGCACGAACATCAGGGTCATCACTTCTGTTTATAAGTTCTTGTATATATTTTTTACCTTGTGGATTGTTCTTAAAATAGTCAAATGCTTTATCAGCACCATCTCTAGCTACAGTAACAAACAGTGGGTCTTTTGATTTATTAAGTATTTCGTGAAAAAATCCTCTGTAATAATCAGGATTTATTGTTGTACTACCTGGTTCGTATTTATCTACCATAATGTAAAAATCTGCTGCAGCATTTCTTGCACGACCTTGTGGTCTTAATGCTTTTGCTAATGTAGAGTTAGCCATTGTTTCTACATAGTATCTATCTGTGTTAAAGAATGAACCTGATGGTGCAGCATTTGCATAGCCACCTTTTTTCTGTACAATTTTTCTAGCTACTTGAAAATTTTGTTCAAAAACATATTCCATAATTTCTTTGTTTACAACAGATTCAAAATTTGTATTATCTATACGTACATCAGGTTGTGGATAAACTCTTATCTCAAAAGCATCTTCTAATTCTTTTGCAACATTTTTTATAGGATGTCCTGGTGGTAATTCAGCCCACAAATCTTTTCTTATATAAATTTTTGGTGTATGTGCTTTTATGGCTATAGACAATGCATTTTTAAGTCCTCTATCAAAATTTGCACCTGTATTTAACGTCATACTTACATTCATAATTAAATTACTACCTGCTTTTTGTATTGTTATATTGTGATTTTTTTTAGTTAATTGTTTTTGTATTTCAGGATTAGTTGTATAACTTTGTATAGCTTGTCTCATTTCATCATTGTTTGTTACATCAAACACTTGTCTATATAATTTATTTGGTATAACGCTTATGTTTCCTGGTACAACATTTGTTAAATTTACAAAAGGTAAAACACTTGGTATGTCTGATAATTCAATATTATTTGTTAATGTTTGTGCAGCACGTGAATTATAAGGTTGTGTACCTATAGTTTTAAGTTGTCCAACAATTTCATCATAAGCAAACGTTGTAGCATCTTTACCATCAATAGCATTTTGTAAAAACGAATCACCAACTTGTCCTGACATGTTTGTATTAAGACGTAATGTTTTTATTATTTGTTGTATTTCATCATATTTTAAGTTTGCAATATCTTTTTGCATAAACTCTGTTCCCAACAACTCTGCTACTTCATCTATCTCATCACTAAGTATTCTTGTAGCAAATAACTGTTCTCCTAATCCACCAGTTAATTCAACAATAGTTGGGTCATTTTTTGTTAATAATTTTTGTGGTTTTGATTTCATAGATGCAAGTAACAACGGATGTGTAAATACATTTGGTCCACCATAAAAAGCAATACGTAATGATTCCTCTCCTGGCACTCTAGTAGCTAATGCAGGTCTAATCATCCATAATGGTTTCAATATTCTTTGCATTATGTAATCGTCATACAAAGATATAAAAAAGTTTGGTGGTGCAAGTGTTTTTTTATTCTTTTGATAGTTTTGTTTTAATGTTGTTTTAGGAACTTTTAATTGTTCTATAATTTTTTCTGTTGTTCCACGATTAGGGTCATTCCAAGTTTTAGATATGTACTTGTTTAACTTACTATCGCTTGGTCCTACTAATCTTCTAAAATCAGAAAAAGCAGTGCCTAACTCTTTGTAATCAACTAACGGAACAAAGTTTTCTGTAAACTGTCCTAATGAAAAAGCAGTAGGCACTGCAATCCTTGATGAACTTATTATTTCGTCATCTACTACTTGTTGTGTTATATCATCAAACTTTGTACCAGGAAATGCTAATGCTTTACCATCACTGTCATACATGTATTTTCTTTTTTCTGCTATTTCATTATTTACAAAAGTAAATACTTCATCTATAAGTTTTTCGTCACCTACTAAATCAGGATTTTCTTTTATTATTTCTTTACCTAAACGTTTGTTTAGTTTCATAACAATAGTTTCTATATCACGTTGTGTTGTTGCATCTAACAACTGTTGGGTAAAATCATCTCTAACTTTTGCAGATTGTTTTGCTGTAACAAGTATTGCGTCTATGTTTTCTATTGTTTCATTTAAATAACTTATTGATGCAAACCTACTAGGTGCTAAATCAAACAATCTTGTAACTTTTTGTGGTAATGCATTTTTTAACGTGCCACCAATACCAATCAAACCTCTGAATGGGTCATCTTTACTAGATAACAAACCACCTATAGCTTTTCTAAGTGGTGCAATATCAGTAGATGCACCTGCAAACTTTTTAGCTATTTGATTAGATAACTCTGCTACAACAGATTGTCTCATAGGTAATTTTGTAATAGGAGTTTCTATTGCAGCTCTAGCCAAATCATCACCTATAACAGCTCCAGTGTAAGGTGCAGTTGTTATTGCAGACAAGTCACCATTTTTAAGAAGTGTTGTAAGAACTTCTTTCATAGCGTCTTTGTTTTTTATTTTTGTAAATAAATCTAATACACGTACATCAACTTTTCTTAATGTAGGTATATCACGTAATCTAGCGATAGAATCATTTTGTACCATAGCATCAACAAACTTATCACCCCATTTAGAGTTCATAACTTGCTCTGCTGTTTTACCAAATGTTAATCTTCTAGCCTCTTTACCTTGTTTAGTTGGTTTAAAAGTATTTAATGCTCGTGTCAAAAATG
>PACV01000051.1 GCA_002702875.1 Flavobacteriaceae bacterium | reverse complement strand
AGATAGTGATAATGGTTTTCAAGTGTTATATTCTTCAAGATTTACTAATTCAGCTGGAGGTATACAAGAAATTTATTATTCAAATGGGGGCGAACTTAATCTAAAAACCAATAAAGTCACCCCAAATGGTGGATTAAAGGCAAACCATGCCAACAAAATGGGAATGAAGCAAAATTTATTAGATGAATTCAAACTTGATGAAGTTAAAAGTAAAGCTATTACATCAGCAAATACAGGAGTTGATAATATGACATCTTTACACATTCATAATTGGATGAAATGTGTTAGAGATAGAAAAGAAACCAATGGTCCTGTTGAGGCGGCTTATAATCACTCAATAGCAACAATAATGACAACTGCAGCCTTAAGGACAGGTTTAAAAGCAACTTTTGATGAAAAAACACAACAAGTAATAGTAGGTGGAAAAACATTTAAGTATTAATTTTTTTTCCAATGTCTAATTTCATCAATGATAATTTTTTACTTGACAATAATTTTGCGATAAAATTATATCATGAATATGCAATTAACCTTCCAATAATTGATTATCACTCTCATTTGTCTCCTAAAGATATTTGTAATAATAGAAAATTTAAAAATATTTCAGAAGCTTGGTTGGAAGATGATCATTACAAATGGAGAGCTATGAGAACAATGGGTGTGGACGAAAAATATATAACTGGTAAGTCCAGTAATAAAGAAAAGTTTAAAAAATGGTCGTCTATAATTCCTGACCTAATTAGAAATCCACTATATCATTGGACTCATTTAGAACTTTTAAGATATTTTGGATTTAATAAATTTTTAGATTTAAATACTGCTGATTATGTATATGATTTAACTTCAGAAAAACTTAGTTATGATTCTTTTAGTACAAGAGGTTTATTAAAGATGATGAATGTTAAAAGCATTTGTACAACTGATGATCCATTGGATGATTTATCATATCATAAAGAAATTAAAGCATCTAATTTTGAAATAAATGTTGGATGTACTTTTAGACCAGATAATTTAATTAATATATTAAGTAAAGATTTTATGAAATATATTAATGATTTTGGTTTAGTTTCAAATTTTAAAATAAAAAATTTAACAGATTTAAAAAATGCAATAATTAATAGAATTAATTTTTTCCATGAAAGTGGTTGTAGAATTTCAGATCATGGATTAAATTTTATTCCATTTGAAGATATAAAAGAAAAAGAAATTGAAATAATTTTTAAAAAAAGAATAAATGGGAATATGATTTCTTTGGAAGAAAGTCTGAAATATCAAACCTTGATATTAATTTTTTTAAGTGAGTTGTATTATAAAAATGGATGGGTTCAACAATTTCACCTAGGAGCTATGAGGAATAATAACTCCAGAATGAAAGATAAAATTGGAAAAGACGCTGGATTTGATTCAATTGGTTCATATCCAATGGATGTAAATCTTTCAAAATTTTTAGACAAACTAGATTCAAATGGAAAATTAGCAAAAACGATTTTATATAATTCTAATCCTTCTGATAATGCATTTTTTGCCTCAATAATAGGTAACTTCAATGATGGTTCACATAAAGGTAAAATACAATGGGGGTCAGGGTGGTGGTTTTTGGATCAACTTGAAGGTATGACAAATCACTTAAATACCTTATCAAATATAGGTATTATAAGTACTTTTATTGGAATGATTACTGACTCAAGAAGTTTTTTATCTTTTCCTAGACATGAATATTTTAGAAGACTATTATGCAATATGTTTGGAAAAGATATTGAAAAGGGACTTATTCCTAATGATATGAATTTAATTGGAGAGATTATTTCTAAAATTTGTTTTTATAATGCAAAGGAATATTTTGAAAAATAATTTGAAATTTATAAATAGTTTAAAAAGTATACTTGTTTTTTGTTTCCTTTTTTTTTCTTGTGATCAAAATAATGATATTAAATTGATTAGAATAGGTCACGGTCTGGACACTAATCACTCTGTACATAAGGCTATGATAATGGTTAATAATCAGTTATTAAGGCTATCAGATGGTAAAATGAAATTAGAGATATATCCTAATCAACAATTAGGTTCTGAAAGAGAATGTTTAGAATTACTTCAAATTGGTAGTTTAGATTTAACAAAAGTATCTGCTGCAGTTTTGGAAAATTTTGCTCCTAAAGTGAAAGTTTTTGGTCTCCCATATTTATTTGAAAATAAAGAGCATTATTTTAAAGTTCTTGACGGTCCGATTGGTAAAGAGTTGCTTGAGGAAGGAGAAAAATATCTTTTTAAGGGACTTGGTTATTATGACTCAGGTAGTAGAAGTTTTTACAGTAGAGAAAAAAAAATTGAAAAACCAAGTGATCTCAATGGATTAAAGATTAGAGTTCAAGAAAGTAATACTGCATTTGAAATGATAAGGAGTTTAGGAGGATCTCCTACACCTATTTCATGGGGGGAGTTATATACTTCTTTACAACAAGGAGTTGTTGACGCAGCAGAAAATAATACTCCAAGTTTCTATCTGTCAAAACACTATGAAGTTTGTAAGTATTATATAGTTGACGAACACAATATGATACCAGATGTTATTTTATCAAGTACAAACTTATGGAATAATCTCACTATTAATGAAAGAAAATGGTTACAAGAAGCTGTTAATCTGTCAATTCCGTTTCAAAGAGAATTGTGGATAAAATCTGAGGAAGAGTCAATGAGAGCTATTATCAATAGTGGTGTAGAGATAATATATCCTGATAAGGATTTATTTAAAAAAGCCTCTTTGACAATGTATGATAAATTAAAAAAAGATACAGAAATTAACGATCTAATAGCAAGAATTAAGGATGAAAAAATTAAGAATTAAAATAGATTTATTTATTGAAAAAGTTTTAGTTTTATTACTATCTGCAATGGTATTAAATGTATTATATCAAATTTTTACAAGATATTTTACTAGCAATCCAAGTTCATTTACAGATGAACTTTCAAGGTTTTTAATGATCTGGTTAGGAGTTTTAGGTGCAGCCTATGTAAGCGGTAAAAAGAAACATGTTTCAATTAATTTATTACAAAGCAAATTGGGACATCAATTTAAAAAAAACATTGAAATTTTTGTTTCCATAATATTAATTATTTTTTCGTTTAATGTATTAGTTCTGGGCGGTTTTAATCTTGTCTACATAACTTTTGTATTAGATCAATATTCACCATCATTAAACTTATCAATGTCAATAGTGTATTCAGTGATACCCTTAAGCGGTATACTAATAATTTTTTATGAAATGTGTAATAATTTAAAATGACATATATGGAAATATTTCCTGTTTTAATTTTAATTATAAGTTTTTTTGTTTTAACATTTGCTGGAACACCAATTGCTTGGGGAATAGCTATATCCTCTACTTTAACAATTATTTTCTCAATCCCGTTTTTACCAAGTCTTACCACAATTGCACAACAGATGGCGACAAGTTTGGATAGTTTTTCTCTAATAGCAATTCCATTTTTCATTTTGTCTGGAAAAATTATGACATATGGAGGTATTGCTAAAAGACTTATTGATTTTGCTAAAAGTATTATTGGAGCTCTTCCAGGTGGTTTGGCATTGATAAATATTGTCTCTTCAATGCTTATGGGTGCTATAGCTGGGTCTGCAATGGCTTCTGCTTCAGCTATGGGAAGCATAATTGGTCCAGAAATGGAAAAAGAGGGATATCCCAAAGAGTATGGTGCGGCAGTAAATATTACTTCTGCAACAATTGGATTAGTCATCCCACCAAGTAATATACTAATTGTTTACTCGTTAGCAAGTGGAGGTGTTTCAGTAGCAGCATTATTTTTAGCAGGTTATATTCCAGGGATTTTAACTGGCATATTTTTGATGATTGTTTCAATTTTTATTGCTAAAACAAAAGGATATAAGTCGACAGTTAAAACTTCATTATTACTAATTTTTAAAAAATTTATTATAGCTTTCCCAAGTCTTTTTTTACTATTTATAATAATAGGAGGTATTGTTTCAGGGTTTTTTACAGCTACCGAAGCATCAGGAATTGCTGTATTATATACATTTTTATTGGCATTTATTTATAAGGAAATAAAATTCAATGATTTCTCAAAAATACTTTTAGAGGCTTCAATTACATCGTCTATAGTAATGTTATTAATTGCTACTTCAATGTCCATGTCATGGGTTATATCTTTTGAAAATATTCCTCAGGAATTAAGTAATTTTTTAGTCAATTTAAGTGATAACAAACTTATAATTTTAATTATAATTAATTTGTTTATTTTATTTGTTGGTATCTTCATGGATATAACACCAGCAGTTTTAATATTTACTCCAATTTTTCTTCCAATTGTACAAAGCATTGGAATTGATCCAATCCAATTTGGAATTATGCTTGTTTTAAATTTATGTATTGGCCTTTGTACACCTCCAGTTGGTTCAGTCCTTTTCGTGGGTGTTGGTGTTGCTGGTACATCTATCGAAAAAGTTTTCAAACCACTTTTTCCTTTATTAATTTCAATGATTTTCTCTTTATTTTTGATAACATTTTTTCCTAAAATTACTTTATGGTTGCCAGAAATTTTCAACTTGTATAATCCATGATTTATAAGATGAAAAAAAAATCTGAAATAAATATTTCAATAGTTATATTGAATTTTAACTCACATGAATTCACGATAAATTGTCTAAAGTCTATTGAATTATCTATTGATAAATATTTAGAATATGAAATTATAGTTGTAGATAATGGATCTAATATTAATGACTTTAAGCTTTTAAATCAAAAAATTGAAAAAAATTCTTATAGACTAAATATTAAAGTTTTAAGGAATAAAACAAACCTAGGCTTTGGAGGAGGAAATATGATAGGTGCTAAGGAGTCTATTGGAAAATACATAGCTTTTATTAATAATGATACGTTATTATTAAATAATTGTTTTAATATTCTTTTTGATTTTATGGAAAAGAATCCTAAAGTTGCACTGTGTGGTCCTCAAGGTTATGACTCAAACAAAAAAAGTATTTCATCTTTTAATAATTTTTTTTCAATTAAGAAGCTGTTTTTTGGAAGAAAATTTCTTGAATTAATTTCACCCAAAAAGTTTCCAAGAATTAAGAAAGTTTACCACGAGCCTCTGGTTGTAGATTACGTCGAAGGCTCTTTCATGTTTTTTAAAGCAAAATATTTTAGGTTGATAAATGGTTTTGACCAAAATATTTTTTTGTATTATGAAGAAACTGATGTTGGAATAAGATTAAGAAATTTAGGACTTTTAACATATCTTATTCCAAAAGCAAAGTACATTCATTTTAAAGGAGGTAGTACAAAGAGGTCAATTCAAATTAAAAAAGAATTAAAAATTTCATTATTTTATGTAATTATGAAACATTATTCAAAGACAACTCTTTATATAGTATGGATTTATTTTTTAGTTAGATATTTTATTAGAATTCCTTTTAAACCAAGCTATTGGATTTTATTTAAAAATATACTTTACTTTACTCCTAAAAGTAATTCAATTCGGAATAATTAAATTAAAATTCTCTATAATTTCCTCCCAAAAATTTGTTTACTTCACTTTCTTTAAATTTTGCAGTTTTAGAGTTCCAGTTTAGAGTTTTGTTAGGAAATCTACTGGCTATTACACCTAGCAAGATTGTTTCAGTAAGTCTAGCAGAATAGGAGAATGGTGCAGATGTTTCACCTTTACCTAAGCAAGCGTCAACAAATTCGTGGTAATGTTTTACACTTTCAGATTCATAATTTCTAACTGGCTTACCTACTGATTCAATTCCTTTGTATTTTTTAAGTTTTAAATCTTTATATTTTCCTTTAACAATTAATTTTGGTAACTGCATAAAGTGAGGTAAAAGAAGTTTACCTTTTTCTCCAATAAACATAGCCCCCATATCAGGTAGTTTATCATCATTAGGCAATGTTAGTTCTTTGTTATATTTAGGGGCCTTAATTCCATCCTCCCATATCCACTCTAAAACATCAGTTGTAAATTCAGTACCAGGAAACTTATAGTTTACAATGTTTGCTTCAGGAAAACTAAATCCGTTTGGATTTCTACAAATGTTTTTTACGGTAAAAGGAACATCAAGATTTAAAGCATTGTATGGAGTATCAAATATATGAACCCCCATATCCCCTAAAGTTCCACATCCAAAATCAACAACTCTTCTCCAGTTATGAGGATGATAAACTTTTTCTTTGTATGGTCTTTTCTTAGCAGTACCTAACCATAAATTCCAATCTAGGCTTGCTGGAATTTCGTCTTTACCCTCTGGAAGAGTTCCATCATAACCCCAACTTTTATTGCACCAAGCTCTTACTCTTTTTACTTTTCCAATAATTCCTGATTGGATTAAAAAAGTAGCTAATTTATAATCATAAAATGAATGAACTTGTATACCCATTTGGGTAACTAAATTTTTTTCTTTAGCTAGTCTCAACATTTCTCTTGATTCAGAAACATTATGGGTTAAAGGTTTTTGACAATATACTGGTATCCCTTTTTTCATAGCCATTATTGAAATAGGTGCATGTGAATGGTCAGGTGTACATACTGAAATAGCATCAATAGATTCACCAATTTCGTCTAACATTTTTCTGTAATCTTTAAAAGTTTTAGCATTTGGGAATACTTTTTTTGCAGTCTTTAATTCAACATCATCAACGTCGCACAAAGCAACAACTTCAACAGATTTGTGAGAGGCAATACTTTTGATATCAAATAGTCCTTGCATTCCTCCAACACCTACTTGAGCAGTTCTAAGTTTGTTTTTAGGTTTTGAAGACCACAGCCATGAGGGTAAAACAGATATACCAGAAATTAAAGCTGAATTTTTAAGAAAATCTCTTTTATTCATTGTTTTTTTTTTAAATATAATTAATTATCTAAATTTAACTAAATTCTATTTTGTATCAAATATAAATAATATATGAAAATTAATATTTTTTTATTTTATGTTTCATTTTTTTTATTTAGTTGCACTAATGATTCAGTAAAAAAAATATCTGAAGATGTTTATCTTATAAATGATTGGATTTATGATCTTAAAAAATCTAGTGAAAAAATTGATTTTTATACTGTGGGGAAATTCTCTAATACAAAAGTTGTAAATTATGAAGATGATAAATCAGAATATTCATTAATTTTAAAATTTAAATTTCTAAAAAAAGATAAAAACTCTATTATTGGATCGATTATTCAAAATACAAGTAAGGACGAAAAAAAGTTTAAATTTCCAAGATGTTTAAATATTTGTCCAATTGAAGTAGAATATACCGAATCACCAAATAAAAAAACCAAATCGACCTATTCTCTTAGTAATTATTCAACAATGAATTTAGAGGATAATGTTTTAATTGATGCTTTTAGGAATAAAAAAAAAATTAGGATTAGAATTCCAATTTCTATAAATAATAATAACACTGAGTTCAGATTTTTTGATTTTGATTTTAATGATTTTCAGGAAAAAGCTATTTCTGAACTTTAAAACTTAAATCGATGTTTTTGTAAGAATGAGTTAAAGCTCCTATTGAGATATAATCAACCCCTGTATTGGCAATTTCTTTTATGTTATTCTCATTAATATTTCCTGATGCTTCAGTTTTAAATATTCCACCAATCAATTTTATAGATTTTTTTATTTCTCTAATTGACATATTATCCAATAATAATCTATCAATCCATTTAAAATTCAAACATTCGAGAATTTCCTCATAATTTCTCACTTCCACTACTACTGAAATTTCTTTTTTATATTTTTTCTTAAAAGAAAATACATTATTCAAGGCATGTGATAAAGATTTGGAAAAATCAATATGATTGTCTTTGATCATAATTTCATCTGACAAATCCATTCTATGATTAAATGCACCACCAATTTTAACAGCCCATTTTTCAGGATATCTAAAGTTTGGAGTAGTTTTTCTTGTATCTAAAATTTTACAATTTGTGTGAGAAATTTTATTTACCAAATTATTTGTTAAGGTTGCAACACCACTCATTCTTTGTAAGCAATTTAAAATTAGTCGTTCAATTGATAAGATATCGATGATAGGTCCTGTAATAATTAAAATTTTTGAATTTTTTTTTATTTTTTGGCCATCTTTATAATTTGATATAAATTTTATTTTTTTATTAAACTTGCTGATAATTAATCCTACCAATGATAATCCTGCGATTGTACATTCCTCGTTTGATATTAATTTAAGAGAGTTAATTTTATTTTTCGTAATACTTGATAAAGAGGAAAAATCACCCTTGCCGATATCTTCATCAATAGCATTATTAATAAATGAGTCAATATTTTTTTTATGTTTCAAATAAAATTCACTTTGCATAGTCGTGATTGTAGTATACTCCTGAATTATGTTTTATTTCAATAGACTGTTTAATCATAAGGTAAGAAATACTTACTAAATTTCTTAATTCACACAATTGTGGAGTAAGTTTCTTTTTGTTATAAAGTTCTAACATTTTAAAGTAAAGAGATCGTAGTTCTATTTCTGCATTTAGAAGAGAGTCAACTGTCTTAAAAATTCCAACTTTAGAACTCATTATCTTTTGTAGATTGAGTCTTAGTTTATTAATTACTTCTAATTCTCGATTTGATATTGAATTTTTACCATTCCACTCAGGAATTAATTTAAAAAAACTAAAATTTAATTTTGATTTATTTAATTTTTTTAGACAGTCAACAGCAGCCCTGTGTGAAAATACTATTGACTCAAGTAATGAATTTGAAGCTAATCTATTTGAACCATGTAATCCCGTATGACTACATTCACCGATTGCATAGAGTCTATCAAAATTTGTTCTACTATATTCGTCAACATCAATACCACCGCAAAAATAATGAGCTGCTGGCACTACAGGTATTTTATCGGTCAAAGGATTAATTCCAACTTCATTACATTTTTTTAGAATAGTTGGAAAATTTTTTTTAAGTGTATATGTATCAATTTCGGTTGCATCCAAATACATACATTCAAGGTTTTCTTTTAACATCTCATTTGCAATTGCTCTTGCAACAATATCTCTTGATGCTAATTCACCTCTTTTGTCATAATCAAGCATGAATCTTTCTCCTTTACTATTTGTAAGTTTAGCTCCCTTTCCCCTGATTGCTTCCGTTATTAAAAAAGTTTCCCCATTCACTTTTTTTTGTAGGGCAGTTGGATGAAATTGAACGTAAGGTAAATTCTTTATATTAATTTTTGCTCTGTAAGCTGCTCCTAAACCATCGCCAGTTGCTCCTTTAGGATTAGTTGTAAATTCAAAAACTTCACCTGCCCCACCAGTGGACAAAACTGTTATTTCTGAATTTATTTTAATTATTTCTTTATCTTTTATAGACATAACATAAGCTCCATAGCATGTTTTGGGTAGTTTTCCAATATGATGATCAGTAATTAAGTCGACTAAAAGATGGTTTTCTAAATATTTAATGTTTTTAAATTTTTTTATTTTTTTAATCAATGCTCTTTGAATTTCAAATCCAGAATTATCTTTATGATGAACTATTCTTTGAGTTGAATGGCCTCCTTCTTTCATCAAATCCAACTGGTTGTTTAAATTTTTATCAAATTCAGCACCCCAATTGATGAGTTCTTCAAGTCTTTCTACTCCCTCTTTTATGACAAATTCAACTACAGATTTTTTACATTTAAAATCTCCAGCAACCATTGTATCTCTCATATGTTTTTCAAAAGAATCATTTTTAAAGTTTGATACAACAGCAATACCTCCTTGAGCGTATTTTGTATTGCCTTCCATTAAATCTTTTTTACAGATTAAAACTATATTAGTCTTTGGAGAGATGGATGCTAACTTAATAGCGAATGTCAAACCGGATATACCAGTTCCAATAACTAGTACATTTGTAGTCATATTAGGTCAATGATAACATTTTTTTTATAGGTTCTCTTGCTGAATTTATCAAATGATTTGACAATTTGATTTCAGGTAACTCGTATTTTAAGCACAAATATAATTTTTCAAGAGTATTTAATTTCATAAAGGCACACTCGCTACACAAACATTTTTCATCATTAACAGGTGCTGGAATAAAATTTTTATTGGGTGATTTTTTTCTCATTTGATGAATTATTCCAGATTCAGTTGCAATAATAAAAGTTGACGAATTTGATTCATTAACATATTTAAGTAAAGCTGATGTGCTTCCAATGAAATTTGCAATTTCAAGAATATGTGGTTCACTTTCAGGATGAGCAATAAATTTAGCATTTGGGTACTCTTTGAAAAGTTTTAAGATTTTTTCAAAAGAAAAAGCTTCGTGAACTATACATGATCCATTCCATAGAATCATTTTTCTACCAGTTTTTTTAATAAGATAATTTCCAAGATTTTTATCCGGAGCAAAAATTATATTTTTATTATTGGGAATTGATGCTATTACTTTTTCAGCATTCGAAGATGTGCATACAATGTCACTTAGGGCTTTTATTTCTGCTGAGCAATTGATATATGTAACTACATACGGATTTTTTACTTTTGAAATAAATTTTTTGAAATCTTCTGGAGGGCAAGAGTCAGCTAGTGAACATCCAGCTTTAAGATCTGGTAAAACCACTTTTTTTATTGGATTAATTATTTTTGCGGTTTCAGCCATAAAGTGCACACCAGCAAATACAATCATTTTTGATTTAACTTTTGAGGCAACCTGAGATAGATATAGGCTATCACCAAGAAAATCTGCTAAATCTTGAATTTCTTTATTCTGATAGTAATGAGCTAATATAGTTGCGTTTTTTTCTTTTTTTAGCTCTATAATTTTATCAACAATATTTTTTCGATTTGGAACAGGTAAATTTAGATAACCATATTTACTTAAATTTGAAAAACTTGTGGTTTTTTCTTTTATCATGTTATAAAATATAATTTAATAGCAATTTATTTAAACAAAAGTAAAAAAATTTAAAATAGATTTGTTGATAAGTTAAAAGTCAACTTCAGATTTTTTTGTTAAATTTCAATAATTTTTAAATCATTTGAGCTAATGTCGTTATTTACAAATTTAAAATTTATTTTTTTAGCAGTTTTTCTTTTTCATATATCATCTTATTCTCAAACTTCATTGAAACCATGGGAAATAAAAATTGGAGGAAATTTTGTAAATATTGATTCAGATAATGTCAAGAGTGATTTGTCTATAGGTGGTCCAAGTTTATCTATATCAAGACTTTTATTTGGAAACTTTTCATTTGGTGGTCAAATTTCTTTAAATAATGTTAAGGGTGAAAGTTTTCCTAGTGATTTAGCTTATTATTCTCTTGATGGATTTTTAAAATATACTTTATTTACTTCTGGTTCTTTAAACCCATACTTATTTGCAGGATACGGTTTTTCAAGTTTTGACGATGGTGCTGACAACAAAAAAGGTCCATTTCCTTCCTTTGATGTTTCAGAAACACCATTTGGTGGAGTTGGTTTTGATATCAGTTTGTCAGAAAAATTTTCCATTAATTTAAGTTCATCATACAGATATGCTGACGAATTAAAATCTTATAAGCATTTTCAACATGTCCTAGGTTTGTCTTTTAAGCCAGGAACTAATGATTCAGATGGTGATAAGATTAAAGATAAAAAAGACGAATGTCCTGATACGCCAGGACTTAAAGAATATGCCGGTTGTCCTGATACTGACGGTGATGGTATTATTGATAAAAATGATGAATGTCCAGAGAAAGCTGGTTCACCTGAAATGAATGGTTGCCCTGATTCAGATGGTGATCAAATATCAGATAACAATGATGAATGTCCAAATAGTGCAGGTCCACTTGAATCAAATGGTTGTCCTGATACTGACGGTGATGGCATTATTGATAAAAATGATGAATGTCCTGAAGAAAAAGGATTTATTGAAACTAATGGTTGTCCAAATAAAGATTCTGATGGTGATGGGGTAATGGATAAAGATGACAAATGTCCTGAAATACCAGGGAGTATTCAAAATGAAGGTTGTCCTGAGGTTTCAAGTGAAATTATTGAAGTTTTAAATACTTATGGTTCGTCTATAAATTTTGCAGCATCTAGTGATAGGATTTTAGGAATAAAAACAATAAATATATTAAAGCAAATCAAAAAATTATTAGATGAATATCCAAAAGGAAAACTTATTATAGAAGGTCATACATCTAGTGACGGAGACGATGAATATAATCTTAAATTATCACAAAAAAGAGCTGAAGCTGTTGTTAAGTATTTAATAAGTCTGGGTATAAGTGAATCTAGATTAGAAGCTATTGGTAAGGGAGAGACAAAGCCTAGATATGATAATAATTCTCCAATTGGAAGAGCTAAAAACAGAAGAGTAGAGTTTAAAACTAGTTTCTAGATAAATTGTTTAAATATTCAATTACTTTATTTGGATTTGCAGATTTAAATATATAATTACCAGATACTAATATATCTGCTCCTAACTTAAAAAGTTTTTTAGCATTAGTATTATTTACTCCTCCATCAATTTGAATTAAAGTTGATAATTTCTTTTTTTCAATTAATTTTCTTAATTGTTTTAATTTAGTATAGGTATTTTCGATAAAATTTTGGCCACTAAAACCAGGATTTACTGACATTAAGCATAATATATCAACTTTTTGAATATACGATTCAATTTCATCAATTTCAGTATTGGGTTTAATTGCTAAACCGGATTTGATATTTTTTGATTTTATATAATCTAAAGTTTCTTCTATCTTGTTTGTTGATTCATAATGAATAGTAATATTTAGAGTATTATCAAAGACAAATTCGTCAATAAATTTTATGGGATCAACAATCATTAAGTGAACATCTAGAGGTTTGTTGGAAATTAAACTTAAAGTTTTTACAATTGGTTGCCCAAATGAAATATTGGGAACAAATACTCCATCCATTACATCAACATGTATTGAATAAGCACTACTTTTGTTGATTAATTGTATTTCTTTGTTTAATTCACCAAAATCTGCAGATAGAACTGACGGAGCTACTTTTGGAATCATTTATTTTTTAAATTTCAAAAATTAGCCTAAATAAGTTTTTAAAATTTTACTTCTCGAAGTATGTTTCAAACGTCTAATTGCTTTTTCTTTAATTTGTCTAACTCTTTCTCTAGTTAGATCAAAGGTTTCTCCAATTTCTTCTAGTGTCATAGCGTGTTGTTCACCAAGGCCAAAATACAATTTTACAACATCAGCTTCTCTAGGAGTTAAAGTTTCAAGAGCTCTCTCAATCTCAGTTTTTAAAGATTCGTGAAGAAGACTTCTGTCAGGATTAGGAGATTCACCACTATTTAAAACGTCATAAAGGTTAGAATCTTCTCCTTCAACTAATGGTGCATCCATTGATACGTGTCTTCCAGAATTTTTCAATGATTCTTTAACGTCATTTATTGTCATATCTAGTTCTTTAGCTATTTCTTCAGCAGAAGGTGATCTTTCATGAGCTTGTTCTAGGAAAGCATAAGTTTTATTAATCTTGTTAATAGAACCAATTTTATTTAAAGGAAGTCTGACTATTCTGGATTGTTCAGCTAAAGCTTGCAAAATAGATTGCCTAATCCACCAGACAGCATAAGAAATAAATTTAAAACCCCTAGTTTCATCAAATCTTTGAGCAGCTTTAATTAGTCCTAAATTTCCCTCATTAATAAGGTCAGGAAGAGTTAATCCTTGATTTTGGTACTGTTTAGCAACAGAAACAACAAATCTAAGATTCGCTTTAGTTAGTTTTTCAAGAGCTATTTGATCACCATTTTTTATTCTTTGTGCTAATTCAACTTCTTCTTCAGCAGTAATTAAATCAACTTTTCCTATTTCTTGCAAGTATTTATCTAAAGAAGCAGTCTCTCTATTTGTAACTTGTTTTGTAATCTTTAATTGTCTCATGTTTCAAATTTATTTCTTTATACGAGTGTTTTACTAAAATGTTTCAATTAAGTATTCTTTTCTATTAAGGCTTTTCTAGAAATTTTTTCTTTTTTTGTTCTAGGGTCAAATCCAAAATATTTAATATCAAAAATATCACCGATGTTAACTTCATCTGTAACATTTTTGGTTCTTTCCCAAGCAATTTCACTAATATGCAATAAAACCTCATTTCCAGGAGCATCAACATATTCTACTACAGCCCCAAAATCTAAAATTTTGATAACTTTGACACTGTATATATTATTTTTTTCAGGTTTGAATGTAAGAGCATCAATTTTAGATAAAACCTTTTGAATTCCAACTTCATTAGTTCCTAATATTTCAACAATACCCTCCTCAGTTTCGGGATCTTCATTAATTACAATAGTACATTCAGTTTCCTTTTGTAACTCTTGAATCACCTTACCGCCAGGACCAATAAATGGTCCAATAAATTCATTTGGAATTTTTCTGACAATTATTTTGGGAGCATGAGCTTTTACATCATTGTTTGGAGTGGATATAGTTTTTAACATTTCATCTAAAATTTTTAATCTTCCTATTTTTGCTTGATTAAGAGCTTTAGATAAAATTTCATATGATAATCCTTTAATTTTTATATCCATTTGACAGGAGGTAATTCCTTCAGATGTTCCTGTAATCTTAAAATCCATATCTCCTAAATGATCCTCATCTCCTAAAATATCAGATAAAACAGCATATTTCTCATTATCAGTGATCAGTCCCATAGCAATCCCAGAAACAGGTCTTTTTATTTTTATACCTGCATCCATTAATGCCAAAGTGCCAGAGCAAACAGACGCCATAGAGGATGATCCATTAGATTCTAAAATTTCGCTGACAATTCTGATGGTGTAAGGACAATCACTTGGAATAACTTTTTTTAAACTCCTTTGAGCTAAATTTCCATGACCAATTTCTCTTCTTGAAGTACCTCTCAAAGGTCTAGCCTCACCTGTGCTAAAAGGAGGAAAATTGTAATGTAAGTAAAAGGATTCTTCACCTTCATAAGATGGTAAATCAATTTTGTTAGATTCCTTAGAGGTTCCTAATGTCAAAGACGCTAGAGATTGTGTTTCACCTCTAGTAAAAACAGAGGAACCATGAGTAGAAGGTAAATAATCTACTTCACACCATATTGGTCTAATTTCATCTGTTTTTCTTCCATCTAATCTGATTCCTTCCTCAATAATTAATTTTCTGATTGATTTTTTTAAGGATAAATCAGTATATTTTTTTATTAAATGTCCATGTAACTCAATCTCCTCCTCATTAAAAGAATCAATTAGTTTTGTTTTAACTTCACTAAATTTAGCTGATCTTTCGTCTTTTTTTAATCCCATTTTGCCAATCTCGTAAAATTCACTAGATGTCTTTTTTTCAATTAAATCTAATAATTTGTCATCTTCTTCAGATTTATCATATTCTCTTGTATTTTTTTCACCAATTGCTTTTAATAATTTTTTTTGAGATTTGATTTGGGATTTGATTGATTCGTGAGCAAACATAATAGCTTCAATCATATCTTCCTCACTACATTCATCCATTTCTCCTTCAACCATAATTATTGAATTTTCAGATGCTCCAACAACTAAATCAATGTCAGATTCATTTAGCTGATCTCTACTTGGGTTAATGACTAAATTTTGATCAATTCTGGCAACTCTAACCTCTGAAATAGGAGACTCAAATGGAATATCACTTAAGTAAATAGCGCATGATGCAGCTAATCCTGCAAGAGAGTCAGGCATTACATCACTATCATTTGAAATCAATTGAATCATAATTTGAACTTCTGAATGGTAGTCCTTTGGGAATAAAGGTCTTAAAACTCTATCTACAATTCTCATGGTTAAAATTTCATTGTCACTAGGTCTTGCTTCACGCTTAAAAAATCCACCGGGGAATTTACCAGCTGAGGAAAATTTCTCTCTGTAATCAACTGTGAGTGGTAAAAAGTCAACATCTGCTGATTCGTAATTTGAGACTACGGTGCAAAGAAGCATAGCTTTACCCATTTTTACAACTACAGAACCGTGAGCTTGTTTAGCTAACTTGCCAGTTTCAATTGTAATTTTTCTACCGTCCGGTAGCACGATATTTTCTTGGTACGTTTTTGGAATCATATTTATTTATTAAAAATTAACAATGGTGATAGTTGTTGTTATGGTAACCAATTGATAATATTAATAAAAACTACTTTCTTAAACCTAACTCCTTTACAATTGATCTATATCGTAAAATATCTTTTGATTTTAAATAATTTAATAAGCTTCTTCTTTTACCAACAAGTTTAACAAGAGATCTTTCAGTATTAAAATCTTTTTTGTTGGTTTTTAAATGCTTAGACAAATGATTTATCCTTAAAGAGAAGAGAGCAATTTGAGCTTCAGCAGAACCAGAATCATTTTTAGATTTTCCATGTTTAGCAAATAACTTTTCTTTGACATCTTTAGTTAAATACATTGTAAACTTAATTAGATTAAAAAACTTTGCAAATATACACTTTAATTTTTTGTTTTTTTAAGTTCTAATGTTTTTATTTAGAATAAGATCAATGTATAAATTAATTTTGTTCTTCAAATCTTTTCTATGACTAATAAAGTCAAGAAAACCATTTTCTAGTAAAAATTCACTTTTTTGAAAACCATCAGGAAGATCTTTTCCTGTCGTATCTTTTATAACTCTAGGACCAGCAAATCCAATTAAAGCTCCAGGTTCAGAAATATTTATATCACCAAGCATGGCAAAAGAAGCAGTTGCTCCTCCAGTTGTTGGGTCAGTACAAAGTGATATGTATGGAATAGATTTTTCAGATAACTCAGCTAATTTAGCACTTGTTTTAGCTAATTGCATTAAAGAATGAGCTCCTTCCATCATTCTAGCTCCACCAGATTTTGAAATAATGAGAATTGGTATTCTTTTTTCAATGGAAAGATCAATTGCTAATGCAATTTTTTCACCTACTACTGAACCTATTGAACCACCAATGAAATTGAAATCCATACAAGCTATTATTAATTGTTGACCTTTTGATTTACCAATAGCAGTTCTAATTGCATCATTTAAAGATGTATTTTTTTTTGACTCTTTGAGTCTGTCTTTATATTTTTTTGAATCAGTAAAATTTAAAAAATCTTTTGATTTTAGATTAGTGTTAAATTCCTTGAAATGATTGTCGTCAAATAATATTTCAAAATATTCTTTACTTCCAATTCTGACATGATACTCATCTTCGGGACTTACGTAAAAATTCTCAGCTAATTCTTTTCTCTCAACAATTTTTCCAGTTGGCGTTTTATACCATAAACCTTTTGGTATATCTTTTTTTTCATTAGTTTTTGTTAAAATACCTTTAACACTTCTTTTAAACCAACTCATAATTGTTAATTTAAAGTATTAATATTATTTAAATCTTCAAATGCTTTAATAAGTCTTTGATTGAAAGATTCTTCAGCTATTCTTAACCATTTTCTTGGATCATAAAATTTCTTATTTGGTTCAGATAATCCGTTCGGGTTTCCAATTTGTGTTTTCAAAAAATCTATGTTTTCAACTATGTAGTCTCTAACACCTTCAGTAAAGGCAAATTGTAAATCAGTATCAATATTCATTTTAACCACACCATAACCAATAGCCTCTCTAATTTCAGTTAGTGAAGATCCAGATCCACCATGGAAAACAAAGTCAATAGGGTTTTTTCCTAGGTTGAACTTTTTTGAAACATATTCTTGTGAATTTTTTAAAATTTTTGGAGTTAGTTTAACATTACCTGGTTTGTATACACCGTGAACATTTCCAAATGCTGCAGCAATTATAAATTGGTCGCTAATTTTCATTAATTCTGAATAGGCATAGCTTACCTCGTCAGGCTGAGTATATAATTTATTTTGATCAATATCAGTATTATCAACACCATCCTCCTCACCGCCTGTAACACCTAGTTCAATTTCCAGCGTCATGTCCATTTTTTTCATTCTAGTTAAATAATCTTTACAAATATTAATATTTTCATCAATAGGTTCTTCTGACAAATCAATCATATGAGAGCTAAATAAAGATTTTCCATTTTCAGAAAAGAATTTTTCATTTTCATCTAATAAACCATCAATCCAAGGTAAAAGATTTTTAGAACAATGGTCTGTGTGTATTATCACACTTGCACCATATGAGGAGGCAAGTTTGTGAATATGATGAGCTCCTGAAATTGCACCTAAAATAGCAGAGCTATGGTTTTGATTAGTTAAACCTTTTCCGGCATTGAATTGTGATCCTCCATTAGAAAATTGTATTATCACAGGACTATTTAATTTTGATGAGGTCTCTAGTACAGAATTGATAGTATTGTTACCTGTTACGTTGACAGCTGGTAAAGCAAATCCTTTATCTTTTGCTAATTTGTAAACCTTTTGAACATTTCTTCCAGTTATAACTCCTTTTGGTATTTCCATTTTTAATAAATATTTTCAAAAATAGGACATTTAGTTTAAAATGGGTAGTTAATTCCAATATTAAAAACTGCTTTTCTCAGAGAGGTATTTTTAAACCACCTATCTGAGACCTCTAATGATGGATCATATGTTTTAAAACCAGTATCCAATCTAAAAATAAAGAAATCAAAATCATATCTTATTCCAAAGCCAGATCCAATTGCAATTTCATTTAGATCCCTAAAACCATTAAATTTCATTTTTTCATCATTAACATTATCTAATACATTCCAAATATTACCAAAATCTATGAAAAGGGCACCTTTAACTGAACCTAAAATTGGGAATCTGTATTCAATATTGAATGCAATTTTCAAATTAGCTTCGTTAAATTCATTTTCATTTTCACTACTTCCCGGACCTAATTTATATACTCTCCATGCTCTATTATCGTTTGATCCTCCACCAAAATAAGATCTAGTAAAAGGAATATTATTTGAATTACCAAATGGGATTGCTAAACCAGAAAAATATCTAAATGCTATAACATTTTCTTTACTAATTCTCCAATGTTTAATATAATTTATTTCTGACTTTATAAATTGTGACGGAATAACATCAAAAATCTCTTTTAAATTATTATTGTTTTTTCTTTTAATTAAACTATTAAGTAGACTTCCAACCCATTCTAATTTGAATTTATATTGAGAAAAATCTTCATCAAAAATATTTTCTTGATTGTTTTTAGTAAATGATATTGATGATCCGAAAATAAAATTATCAGACGTTAATCTTTTTTTTCTCTCGTCTATATCAATTATATTTTGATAATTAACACTTCCATTTAAGATACTAGTATTATTTTTCTTTACCTCCTCAATAAAAAAATTTGTTCCTGCAGGTATTAGTAAGTTACTATTTTTATCAAGGTAATCACTTTTATAATTTATAGATTTTGATATAAAATTTAGTCTATCATATGAGTTTCTATAAACAAAGAAATAATTATTTACTGCTCTATTCTTAATAAATTCAAAGTCAAGTAAGTTGAAATTTATATTTAAGTTTGGTTTTGGTGTCCATTCATACTCAATTTTACTTGAAAAATTTTGACGATCTAGTCCAACGTTTTCTTGAATTGACGTACCTATTATGATTTTGGTTTTTGGGGAGCTTGATCTAGGTATTATGGAATTAATATTAAAAGGAAAAACAATTTTTGGAATATTCAAATTTATGTCAGAACCAAATTCAATAAGATTAAAGAAATCATTACTTGTTGTAACATTTTTTGATGATCCAATACTTCCTTTAACTACGAACTCCAAAAAATCTGCTCTTTTGAAAATATTGCGAGATATAATTGAAGTTCCAAGACTTACGCCAAAATCTTCAATATTTGAGTGAGAAAGATCCAAGTCTAAACCTAAAGAATATTTTTCCATTGGCGTTAGATCAATATCGACATTTAATTTTAAACTATCAATTTCACTCTCTTTTAGTTTAATAATTGGGTATTTAAAATTTTTTAGTTCAGAAAAATATTTAAAGGTATTAGATCTTTCTTGTTCACTATATATATCACCTTTTTTAAGTGTTACAAAGTCAGATAAAACCTCAGGTTTATAATTTAATTTATTAGACGATAAAATATTAATATTATTAAATTTTAAAGTATCAGAAAAAATGTCATTGTAATTATCTGGATCTCTAACCAATAAATTCACTTCATTTATTTTACTAACAAAATATGGAATTGTCACTAAAGAATCTTTAAATCTTTTTTTTCGGTCACTTATTTCCAAATAAATTGGTATTGTAGATTTACTTTCAATATTATCTAAAAAAACTTTAAATCTAATGCTACTTTGTTCAAAATCAAAAATTCCATTATTCCTAAATAATTTTAATAATCTATCTCTTTCATCACTTAAATTTTGAACGCTAAAAAAATCATTAGATTTAAGAAAACTATCATTTAAGTGGTTATCATAAATTTTCTTAATAGTTTTTGATTCTATATTTGTTTTAATTGAATCAATTTTATAATGATTTCCTCTAAAAATCTGATAAGTAATCTCAGACTTGGTATCTCCTATATTTTTTACTAAATAGGAAATCTTATTATTAAAATATCCAAGGTTTTTATAATATTGATTAATTCTATCTATATTTTTTTTTAATGAAATTGAATCAATAGTAGCAGGAATTTCACTATTTTTTTTTAACCAATTATTTATTGAAATTCTATATTTTTTTAATTGATTTACTTGTTTTTTTGAAAAAATTTTGTTTATAATCTTATTTTTTTTTGGATTTTTATCAATCCAAATATCAAACAAACTGTCTTGATTTTTGTTTACCAAATTATAAACATATAATTTCAATGGTAATCCAAAAATTTTTTTATTAGGATTGTTGTTAAAAAGGAAATCTATTTTACTCGGATTTATTTTTTGTTCATCTACAATGACAGTTTGTTTGGATAAAAGTTTTTGTCCACTTGGAAGCTTTTTTGTAGTACTGCATTGTAATACTAATAAACAGAGTAAAAAAATTATAAATAAGTTAGTTTGAAATATCTGCAACATTATTTAAATTAATTATAAAAATACATCATTTATGATTACAAATAATGAGCTTAAAACAATCAAATCACTAAAATTTAAAAAATATAGAGATAAATTCTCACTTTTTATCGCTGAGGGTTATAAAATAGTAAATGAGTTATATCATTCTAAAATTCATACTGAAGAGATTTATTCTACAATAAATTATGAAAAAATAAACTCTAAAATCATTAATGAATTAGAAATGAAAAAAATTTCATCCTTAAAAAGTCCATCAAAAATATTGGGTGTATTTAAAATACCAAGGAATAATGAAAAAATTTTTGGTGAATTAATTTTATGTCTAGATAATATTTCAGATCCTGGAAATTTAGGATCTATAATTAGGCTATGTGATTGGTTTAATATAAAATCAATTTTATGTTCTTTTAATACTGTTGACTGTTATAACCCTAAGGTAATACAAGCATCAATGGGTTCAATTTCAAGGGTTAGTTGTTATTATTTTAATATTTTGGAATTTTTAAAAAAAAGTAATAAAAAAATTTATGGAGCATTTTTAGATAATTCTAGTTCAATATATTCGACTGATTTTGACAGAAATTCAATAATTGTAATTGGAAGTGAATCAACTGGTATTTCAAATGAAATATCAAAATTGATTGAAAATAGAATTACTATACCAAGGTTTAATAACAATAAATATCCAGAAAGTTTAAATATAAATTCAGCAGTATCAATAATTCTTAGTGAATTTTATAAATAAATTGTTTATTCAAAAGTAAAATTAATTAATAATCCTCTACTATAAAGATTTTCGATATTGCTAGTCCAAGGACTACTTAAATCATTATCTTTTACTAATTCATTTTTTAATGAAAAAATACCCCTGATTGAAGGAGAAAATTTAAAGTATGTCAAATAAAAATCAATGCCAAATCCAACTTCATAGTATAAACTATTAGTTTTCATTCTGAACACGTTATTTGAATTGTCATCATTATTTTTCTCATTACTTGAAAGATTTAAAGATGACGAAATACCTCCAACTACATAAGGCTTAAAATTATTAATTCTTAATGAACTAAATTTAATTAAAAGAGGAAGATGAATATATGTGGATTTTATTTCTCTAATTTTATCATTTTCACTGTTTAAACCGTCCTGATCAGGATATATTAATTTTCTTTGGTTAGCGTATAATCCAGGCTCAAATCTTAAGTTAAAAAAATCATTTATTCTTAAATCACCAATTAACCCAACATTAAAACCATTACTTTTTTCAATTTCAATATCATTTAAATTTAGCAAAGTATAGTAATTACTTGAATATTCAAATTTGAAATCATAATCATTTAAACCTACAAAATATCCATAGTGTAATATTTTTTTATCAAAATTTGGTAAATTTTCAATTTTTTCTCTAACGAAAGGGTATTGACTGAAAATGGAAAAATATTTAAAAAGAAAAAATAAAATAATTAAAAATTTCATTTAAATTTTAGCAAGTATTAATAAATTATTAAACCTTTTTTTTTAATAATTATTGTAAACAAGGGCATAAATTTAAATTATTGGTTAATTAAATATAAATAATTCAAACTTATATATCTTTGTTCTATATTTTCTAAAATATATTTATGAAAATAATTATTGCTGGATCTGGTGAAGTTGGTTTTCATTTGGCTGAACTTCTTTCACTTGAATCTTTAGATATAACATTGATTGATTTAAACAAGGATAAGCTTAATCATGCTGAAAACCAATTAGATATTAAAGTTATCAAAGGTAATAGTTATTCATATTCAGTTTTAAAGAGAGCAAATATTTCTAATTCTGATTTGTTTATAGCTGTCACTGGTGATGAAACAGTAAATATCACATCATGTTGCATAGCAAAAAAATTAGGCTCTAAAAGAACTATTGCAAGGATTTCAAATATTGAGTTTATTGAAAAAAAAACAGAGATGAATTTTGAAGAAATTGGTATTGATGAACTGATTTCTCCTTCTGCGTTGGCTGCTGAGGAAATTTTACAATTATTAGATCAATCTGCATTTAGTGATAGTCATGAATTTGAGGATGGAGAACTTACTTTAGTAGGAACTAAGTTGGATAACACTGTGCCTTTTGTAGGAAAAACAGTAAAAGAAGCTGCATCAATTTATTCTGATTTACATTTTATGCCCATTGGTATTCAAAGAGAAGGTACTGATTACACAATTATACCTAGAGGTGATACTGAATTTGAGTCAGGTGACCAAGTATATTTTATAACTTTAAAAGAAGGAGTTGCTGAAATATGTGAGTTAACTGGAAAAATAAAAGAATCAATTAAAAATGTTATGATTTTAGGTGGTGGAATATTAGGATTTAATGCAGCTAAAGATCTAATTGATAAAAACATCAAAGTTAAATTAGTTGAACAAAATAAAATTAAAGCTTTAAATATTTCAGATCAATTACCAGAATTAATGGTTATTCACGGAGACGGAAGAAGTGTTGATTTATTAGAGGAAGAAAATATTGAATCAATGGATGCTTTTATTTCATTAACTCAGAATTCAGAAACAAATATCATGGCATGTTTGATGGCAAAGTCAAAAAATGTAAAAAAAACTATAGCGTTAGTTGAAAATAACGATTACTTCCAATTATCTCATTCAATTGGTATTGATACTATTATTAATAAAAAATTACTAACTGCAAATGAGATTTTTAGATACATAAGAAAAGGAGAGGTAGTTGACGTAACTAGATTAAATAATTTTAATGCTGAAATATTAGAGTTTGTTGTAAAATCAGACTCAAAAGTCAATGGTATGATAATTAAAGATATTGAATTGCCTAGGTCTTCAATAATAGGTGGTGTAATAAAAGAGGGTAAGGGTTTAATTGTCTTAGGTGATTATAAAATTGTTGAAAATGATAGGGTTGTTATTTGTTGTCTACCCAGAGCAATAAATAAAGTAGAAACCTTATTTTCTTAAACATGAATAATATTAATTTACAAATTGTTATTTATTTAATGGGAGTTTTACTAGCTATAAACTCTGGATTTATGATGATTGCCTCGATTGTAAGTTTAATTTTTGATGATGGAGTTTATTTAAAAATATTTTATTCTTCAATTTCAGTTTTGATATTTGGTCTAATTTTGATGTTCACAACAAAAAAATATTCCAAACAAATTCAAAAGAGAGAGGGTTATATAATAGTTTCTTTAGGTTGGTTATTAATGTCCTTATCAGGTATGATACCTTATTTGGCAACTGGTTCAATTAATGAATTTTCAAGAGCTTTTTTTGAAACTACTTCTGGTTACACGGCAACTGGTGCAACTATTCTAGATGATGTTGAATCACTACCTGAGGGTATAATTTTTTGGAGAAGTTTAACTCATTGGATTGGAGGAATGGGAATTATTGTTCTAACAATTGCAATTTTACCTCTTTTGGGAGTTGGTGGAATGCAATTATTTACTGCTGAATCTCCTGGAATAAATAGTGACAAATTACATCCAAGAATTACTGACACGGCTAAAAGGTTGTGGATGATTTATTTAGGTCTAACTTTAGTAGAAACAATTCTTTTAAGAATCGCAGGAATGGGATTTTTTGATGCTATTAACCATTCAATGAGTACAATTGCAACTGGAGGTTTTTCAACAAAAAATAATAGTGTTTCTTTCTGGAATGATACACCGATGATTCAATACATCATTATTTTTTTTATGTTTATATCAGGTTCTAATTTTGTATTAACATACTTTGCATTTACTGGTAAAGTCAAAAAATTTTTACAAGATGAGGAGTTTAAAACATATTTTTTTATCATTTTTTTTTCTACAATAATTGTCTTCTCCGTTCTATTTAGTTCAGTTAATTTAAGTGAATCCTCGTTTAATCATCCAGAGGTTTATGGTAAATTTGAAAGTTCTTTAAGGCATGCAATTTTCCAAGTAATTGCTGTTATTACAACAACTGGATTTGTAACAGGAGACTTTTCAATGTGGTCTCCATTTCTCACTCTTTTATTCTTCGGTTTAATGTTTTTAGGAGGATCTGCTGGTTCAACCTCAGGGGGTATAAAAATTGTTAGGCATTTAGTAATGATTAAAAGTGGTATATTGGAATTTAAAAGAGCTCTTCACCCTAATGCAATTGTTAGATCACGTTTCAATGGGTCTTTTTTAGATCAAAGTATTGTATATAATATTGCTGCCTTCTTTATTTTATACATACTATTATTTGCTTTTGGATCACTTGTTTTTGCATTTTTTGGTTTGGACTTTGTTTCTTCACTTGGAGTGTCTGCTGCATCACTAGGTAATGTTGGTCCTGCTATTGGTGATTTTGGACCTTCCTTCACATATAATGAGTTACCAACAGGGGCTAAACTGTGGTCATCATTTTTAATGCTTCTAGGTAGGTTAGAATTGTTCACTTTACTGATAATTACTTCAACATTTTTTTGGAGAAATCAATAAAACCTAAAATCTTCTTTTTCTTAAAATTTCATATATAAAAATTCCAGTTGAAACTGAAACGTTTAAGGATTTTAAATTACCATACATTGGTATTTTTAGACTATAGTCACAAAGTTTTAAAATACTCTTTGATATACCTTTATCCTCTGATCCAATAATTAAAGCAACTTTATCCTTAAAAGTATTTTCAAATAAAATTTTATCACTTTTTTCAGAAGCTGAAACAATCTCGATATCATAATTTTTTAATATGAAAATCGCGTCTTTTAGATGGTTTACTTTGCTAATTTTAGTCGAAAAAATTCCACCACTAGATGTTTTAATTGTTTCAGAATTTATTGGAGCACATCCAGAATTTGGTATAATAATATTACACAAACCAGATGCTGATGCAGTTCTTATAATTGCACCCAAATTTCTTGTATCAGTTATATTATCTAAAAGTAGAAATATAGATGATTCATTTTTCACTATTAAACTTTCTAAATCATAGAACTTAACTGGTGAAATAGATCCAACAATTCCTTGGTGATTTTTATCTTTATGTTTGTTAAACCATAGATTAGGAACCAGTTTAAATGAAATTTTTTTACTTTTAAAAATATCTTTTAGTTCATTAATTTTTTTTGAATTTATTTCATTTGAAATCCAAACTTTATAAAAATTTTCATTAGTTTTTATTGCTTCTTTAATAGAATTAATTCCATAAATGAGAGATATGTTATTTTTCATTTATAATTAATGGATAGTGTTTGTTTTTTTTTATGCTAATTTTTTTATTGTCGATTCTTTTAATTTTTAATTCTCCATTAATTTGAATGTTTTTTATATCGGAGATTTCATAATCCTTATTAATTAATATTTCATAAATTTTAAAAGATAATTCAATTGGATTGGTTTTTTCATAAAAATTCTTTCCTTCAACTTTTCTAATTATAAAATTTGGAGTTGGTAATATATAACTATTTTCAGAAATATTTTTTGTATGATATTTTTTGTGAATAAATTTTATGTTATCAATTAGAAAAAAATCATCCTCTTCAATTTTGTTGAAATTGAAAGAGTCATATTTAATTACAATTTGTGGGCTATTTATTTTATCTAAATCGTTACCACAAGAAATAATTAAAAAATATAGAAATAAGTAATTTTTAAAATAAAAAAATAATAGATTAAAAAATTTATTTCCAACCAGGACCATTTGCTGAAGCATTTCCGGATACAGAACCAAATGTATATGGGTCAATTCCAGATATTTCTAATTCATCAGCTGGAACAGGGAAATGAAGAGGCGTGCCTTCTTGTAATAAATTATGTCTTCTCATAAAAAAATAGTTTGTCCCAATTGTTCCATTTAGGTGAAGTTCAATAGAATATTCGTAAAGTAAATCATTTTGAACAGATAAAGCTGTTACAGCAGGTAGTCCACTTGAAATTCTTCCTGGTGAGTTATTAATAGTATTTGCACTTGAAGAAGCATCCCCGTTTAAAAGTTGTGCCTCAGCTTTTAAATAATCATGTTCAGCCTTACTAAATACGTTTGTAGAATATCCATCTCTGTTTCTGTTATTATCTGTAAAAAATCTTATATGACGATAATTTGTAAACAAATGTCTACCTCTAGATTCTCTTAAAAACCCAAAATTCGTTGTGTATTTGAAATAAGAATTTATTCTTGAGTCAGCAGTATTAGTTAATTCGTCTAATATTATAGAAGAGTCAGTTGGATAGTCAGCTGGTTGCTTTGAAGGATTTCCTTCAATTAAGTAAGGAATTTTTTGATCAACAGGCAAATACCCAGATCCATCACTAAGAGTGTAAGTCATCCAGTCTTGACTATTGTTGTATAATACAGACTGTTTTGCTGGAGGATCAAAATCAGATGTTATACCTTGATCTAGCCAAGAAATAACTTGAGAATAATCAATAGTTTCGTCTGCATCGCCACCTCTTTTCTTACCCATTAAAATTTTAGCTCTAAAACTATTAGCAAGTTTTGTAAATTCGTCTTTATTAAGGCTAAAACTTACGTGAATTGGCATTTTAAGTGATGCAGGTGCAGTTGATATTGCAAGTGCAATATCATTAAGAGCATAATCAATGATTTTAGAATAATCCTCAAATTCAATCGTAGTAACATCAGTCGATTCTTCAACTCTGTATGCTTTATCATATATCATTCCAAGATACCCTAAACTTACACCTCTTATAAAAAGTGCTTGAGCTTTTTTGGCTTCAGTAACATCATTTAAACCATCTAAAATATTTCTTTCGCCAACTGTTTTTAAAATAACATTAGCGTTGTATATGTGTGAGTTGTAATTTGACCAGTGAGCTGAGATAGCGCTTAAGTCAGAATTAGTAGTCCTATTATTTAAAATTCTTCTTGGTTGGTCTGTAAAACCCCAAAAATCAGCATAAGCATTAGTTGAGGTTATTTGGTCAGCTAATCCATCAAGATAAATTCCGTAAAAACCTATAAGATCTGAAAATAAATCAGTAACAGTACCATCTATTAAGCTAATAAGATCAGAGTCTTGAGACAATGCTCGCTCGGCATCAGGTTGGTTGAGGTTTTCAACTTCTAAATCTTCACATGATAGAAGGATAAAACTTAGTAATAACGGTAAATAAAATATTTTTGTAATGTTTTTCATTTTTTAAAATTTTAAAGTAATTGCAGCACTAAAGCTTCTGAAATTTGGATAAGAATACTCATCTAATCTAAAGTTGGTTGGATTTGTTGAAATAGCTACTTCAGGATCCCAACCTGAGTAATTAGTAAATGTAAATAAATTTCTACCAGTCACTTGAACAGTTAGTTGATCTAGATAATTTCCAAAAAACCCAAGATCAGATTTATTTAAATTGTACGCAATAGAAATTTCTCTAACTTTAAGATAGCTTCCTTCTTCAACAAAATGTGAATTTGCATCAGATTTGTTGTAAATATTTTGAGCATAGTTTTGCTCTTTACCAGAATTACCAAATATTCCTAAATCAGAGTGTCTTTCATTAAAGTATAGAAGTTGCTTAGTATAATTGTATATGTCTCCACCATTTTGATAGTCTAAAACTGTGTAAAATGAAAAGTTTTTATAGGTAAAGTCAGTTGTAAAACCAAGGTTGAATTTTGGATTTGTATTACCAATTTCTGTAACAGCAGTTGCATCCTTTTCTTCGTCATAAATCATCATTGGTGATTCTAATGAAGAGCCTTTGTCAGATGTTTTTATAACATAACCATACTCATTAATAGAGTAATCTGAAATACCTCCCCCTGCACTTGAACTTGCTCCTGCAGGAACATTTAATACTGCACCATTTTCAACAGAAAGCTGATCTAAGCTGGTAGCGTATTTATATCCGTACATAGTTCCATATGGCTTATCTTTTTCAACTCTAAAAATATCAACTGCTCCAAGACCTGATCTAGTGTATGCAGGAACTTCACCAAGATCAGTTATAACTTGAGTACCAGTGTCAAATACTAAACCAAAATTTAGACTCATATTTTCTTTTTCAATAATTGATCCATTTAAGCTTGCCTCATAATAAGTTGATTGAATTTCTCCAACGTTTTGCCACTGACTGCTGAAACCAGCAACACCTGGAAGTGGAACTAAGATAAAATCATCTTTTGTTTTTTGGTCAGAAAAATTAAATTCAAAATCAAATTTCTGTAAAAAATTAACATTAAAACCAATTTCAAGTTCACCAGTGACAGATGGTAATAGCTTTTTATTACCTAAAACACCTGGTGTGATGGAAGAAGTTGTGACAGTAAAGGTCTCATACTGGGCATACCAATTAGGTCTATTTCCTGATGTTCCATATGATGCTCTAATTTTAAGAAAATCAATTCCGTCAATATCAAAATCTTCACTTAAAATATATGCGGCAGTTCCACGACCATAAACTCTAGACCTATTTTCAACTCCAAATAAAGAAGATTGGTCATATCGAATTAAACCACTTGCTATTATTTTATCTTTATAATCTAAGTCAAGATTTAAAAAATAGTTCCTTGCTACCTCTTCTCTAATTTCAGAGCCAAGAGATTGATTTTCTTTAACAGTATTTTCAAGATTAATAACTCCTTGTGCTATAAAATCGTAACCTGAACCAGCCATGCTACTAAATTTTCTTTTTTCATATAAATACTTTAAAGTTAGTGCTGTTTTAAAATCATCAAAACTTCTTATATAGTTTGCGCTCAGTGATGAAATTGCAGCTTCACTCTCAAGTCTTGATTCTGATATAAATCCATCATTCAATTGAGCATTAGGTGCTGGTGTTATAAATCCAGAAGGGAAATATGATTTATTAATATCAGAGCTTCTGTCAATAGTTTGTTCAACATTGATTGTTAAAAAATCATCAAAATCGTAAGTCCCCTTAACTCCTGATAAAAATCTTATTGCAGAAAAATCAAAAGTCGAATAATCAGCAACATACAAAGGATTTTGAAAATTTGAAGCCTGGACATTATAACCTTTAGGTTCTGGAGCAAAGTATCCAGCAGGATCTTTTTCTTTAAAGTTAATAAATGGCTCAACAACTAGTGCACCATAAAAAAAGTTTGCACCTTGCCCTTGCTCATCAATATTAAAACCGTCAGATTTTACATAATTTGATGTAAATGAAAAATTGAATTTATCAGATAAATCAATATTAAAATTAACTCTTGAGCTTTGTCTTTTGTAAGGGTCAACTGGTTCAAGTATACCACCTTGTTCTAATTGTTGGAATGAAGCATAATAATTGTAATTTTCTCCTCCACTAGAAATTGAACCTGTGAAGGTTTGCATTGGCTGATCTGTAAAAATGCTTTTAGGATTGTCAAATGTAGTTGTTTGATAATTGTTAGTAAAAAAAGTATTTCCATTGGCATCCGCATTTAAAACTCTAGAACCTGAAGTTAAATCAAAACCAAAATTTGATGTATTTGGTGTTGTTGGATCGTTATCCCAGTCACCAGTGGCAACAGGTGCAGTTTTGTAGGGGTGATTTAGTGTTAGAGGATAATTACCATTTATACCTGAAAAACCAGCTTCATGTTTTAATGTTATTTTTGGACCTTGATTTTTTCTACCTTTTTTAGTTATTATTTGTACTACTCCATTTCCCGCTAAAGAACCATATAAGGAAGAACCAGCAGCACCTTTTATAACCTCAATAGTTTCAATATCCTCAACAGCTATGTCTCTTAAACTCCCATTATTTATACTAATTATTCCATCAATAATGATTAAAGGCTTTTGACTACCACTGATAGAAGTAGAACCTCTTAATCTTATCTCAGGAGCAGAAGAAGGATTACCAGAAGATTGTACTATTCTGACTCCAGAAATTTTACCACGCAAGGCACTTGCAGGGTCACCAGCAGGGACTTCGTCTAGAGCCTTAGATGAAACCTTACCGATTGAAAAACCTAAATTTCTAACAGGTGTTCCTATAGCAACACCAGTCATTACAACCTCATCTAATAAATTATCAGCTGACAAAGTAATATTAATCTCTGACTGATCTGATACTAAGACTTCTTGTGCACCATATCCAATAAAACTAAATATTAAGGTTGAACCTTCATTAGCTTCAATGGTGTAGTTACCATCAAAATCAGAGGAAACACCATCTTGTGTTCCTTCAATTAATACTGTTGCTCCAGGTAAAGGCATTCCTGACTCGTCAGTAATAACACCTGAAATAATATTTTGTGACCATGACAAAATAGAGAAAAAAAATGTTAGGCAAAAAAGTTTAAGTGTTCTCATAAAAAAATCTTGTGTGAAAAAACAAAATTATGAAATTTTAAAGATCAAATTTAATTTTTGTTTATTTTTGAGGAATTTTCATTAAACAAGTTAATTAATAAAAAAATTTTTATTCAAAATGTTATTTTTTTTAGAAATTATCATTTTTGCACTAATAAAAAAACATCTGTTTGTATACTAAAAATCAATTAGTTAGTATTTTAATTCAAAATTTTGACAAAATGAAAGGTAATTTAAATATTGAATTTGTGAAAAAAATAAATGAATTGGCTGTTTCTAAAACAAAATTTTTTGTTGTAATAGATTTTGAAAAAAAAAAACCACTTATATTCCAAGAAAAAAATCTACTTTCTGATTGTCAAATTAAGTTTAAGATTGGCAATCATACTAATTACAAAAAACAAAAATTTAATGATAAAATTAAATCATATTTTGAAATTATACCTCTTGAATTTAGTTTTTACAAAAAAATATTTAATAAGGTAAAGAGCGAATTAAGAAAAGGAAATACATACTTACTAAATTTAACGTTTTCCACACAAATTAAATTAAAAACCTCAATGGAAAGAATTTTTTTTGATTCTAAATCTAATTACAAATTATATTTTAAAAATTCATTTTTGTGCTTTTCTCCTGAGTGTTTTATTAAAATAAAAAAAAATAAAATATTCTCTTATCCAATGAAAGGAACAATTCGATCTGATTTAAAAAATGCAAAAAAAAGGATTTTAAATGATAATAAAGAAATTGAAGAACACAGCACTATAGTTGATCTAATAAGAAATGATATGTCAATTTTTGCCAAAAAAGTAAAAGTTAATAAATTTAGATTTTTGAAAAAAATTAATAGTAGTAAATCTCCGCTATTACAAGTCAGTTCAGAAATTGAAGGTAAATTAGGTGAAGATTGGAGAAATTATTTAGGAGAAATAATTTGGGAAATGTTGCCAGCTGGATCAATTTCTGGTGCCCCGAAAAATAAAACATTAGAGATTATTGAAGATGTCGAAATGCATAAAAGAGGATATTACACTGGTATTTTTGGTTATTATGACGGAGAAACTTTTGATAGTGCAGTTACTATAAGATATATTGAAAAATTTAAAAATAAATATTTTTATAAAAGTGGAGGTGGAATTACTTATAACAGTAAAATTAAGAATGAGTATAAAGAATTGATTAATAAGATTTATGTTCCCATTATTTGAATCTATCTGCGTAGAAAATTACCAATTAAAATTGTCAGAATTTCATCAAAAAAGAATGGATAATTCTCATTTAAAGCTTTTTAATGCAAAGAATAAATGGTCAATTAAAAAAATTTTTAAATCCTTAAAGATTGAATCTAATGATAAATATAAATTTAAAATTAACTATTCTGATACTAAATATTCAGTAAGCTTAAAAAAATATTTTAATAAAAAAATTAAATCATTGCAATGTGTAGAGTTAAATGATTATTCATATGATTTAAAATTTACTGATAGATCTACAATAAATAAAAATTATAAATACAAATATTTATGTGATGATATATTAATTATAAAAAATGGTTTTGTAACTGACACCTCATATTGCAACATAGTTTTTTTTGATGGTTTGAGATGGATAACACCTAAATATCCTTTGCTAAAGGGAGTTCAAAGAAATTTTTTGTTGAAAAATAAAAAAATTTTTGAGAAGAAAATTAAAATCAACCAAATACCAAACTACAAAAGTTTTGTTTTAATAAATTCAATGATTGAATTCAACATAAATGAAGCTGTAAACGTAAATAAAATAAATTTACTCGTAAGAAATTAAATTTATAACAGATTTTAAGTCAAAAAGCACTTAATTAATTAAAAAAATTTTTACCTTTGCTCGCCTTAAAATTAGTTTAAATGCCAACAATTGCTCAATTAGTGAGAAAAGGTAGATTTTCGGCTTCTAAAAAAAGTAAATCTGCTGCTTTAAATTCTAGTCCTCAAAAGAGGGGAGTTTGTACAAGGGTTTACACCACAACCCCTAAAAAACCAAACTCTGCTATGAGAAAAGTTGCAAGAGTTAGATTGACTAATGAAAAAGAGGTTAATGCTTACATCCCAGGTGAAGGTCATAATCTTCAAGAGCATTCAATAGTCTTAGTAAGAGGAGGAAGAGTAAAAGATCTTCCTGGTGTTAGGTATCACATAGTCAGAGGTGCACTTGACACAGCAGGTGTAGAAGGTAGACTTCAACGAAGATCAAAGTATGGAGCAAAGAAACCTAAGAAAAAATAGTAAACAAAAATGAGAAAAAGTCAGGCTAAAAAAAAATCCTTATTACCAGACCCAAAGTTTAATGATACTTTAGTTACAAGATTTGTAAATATGTTAATGCTTGATGGAAAAAAATCTCTTGCCTACAAAATATTTTATGACGCATTAGATATTTTATCTGAGAAATTGGAAAAGGATATTGAAAAAACCCCATTAGAGGTATGGAAAGATGCTCTTTCTAATGTTATGCCTCATGTTGAGGTTAGAAGTAGAAGGGTTGGTGGTGCTACTTTTCAAATACCTATGCAAATTAGACCTGATAGAAAAGTATCATTAGCCATGAAATGGTTAATTAATGTGTCAAGAAAAAGAAATGATAAATCAATGGCACTTAAGCTTGCAAATGAGATTTTAGCTGCATTTAAAGAGGAAGGTGCTGCTGTTAAAAAAAGAGTTGATACGCATAAAATGGCTGAAGCAAATAAAGCTTTCTCACATTTTAGATTTTAATTCAATTATCAGTTATGGCAAGAGACCTAAAATTTACAAGAAATATCGGAATAGCTGCTCATATTGATGCAGGAAAAACTACAACCACTGAAAGAATTTTGTTTTACACTGGTGTAAGTCATAAAATTGGTGAAGTTCATGACGGAGCTGCCACCATGGATTGGATGGAGCAAGAACAAGAAAGAGGTATAACTATAACATCAGCAGCTACTACATGCAATTGGGATTTTCCAACTGAACAAGGTAAACCTTTACCTGATGCAAAATCATATCATTTCAACATTATTGATACTCCAGGTCATGTAGATTTTACTGTAGAAGTTAATAGATCTCTAAGGGTTTTAGATGGATTAGTTTTTCTGTTTTCTGCAGTTGACGGAGTTGAGCCTCAATCCGAAACAAATTGGAGGCTCGCTGACAACTATAAGGTTCCAAGAATTGGTTTTGTTAACAAAATGGATAGACAAGGTTCCAATTTTATAAATGTATGTAATCAAGTAAAGGACATGCTAAAATCTAATGCAGTACCAATTGTTCTTAACATTGGTGATGAGGAAGATTTTAAAGGAATTGTTGATTTGGTAAAAAATAGAGCAATAATATGGCATGATGAAAATTATGGATCAACTTTCGATATTGTTGACATTCCTGAAAACCTAATTGAAGAATCAAAAAAATATAGAGCCCAACTAATTGAAGCTGTTGCAGAATATGATGAAGTATTACTCGAAAAGTTTTTTGATGATCCAGATTCTATAACTGAAGATGAGGTTCACTCAGCTCTTAGAGCTGCAACTCAGGATAGTAGTATAATTCCAATGGTTTGTGGATCAGCTTTCAAAAACAAGGGAGTCCAGTTTTTGTTAGATTGCGTATGTAGATATCTCCCTTCACCTGAAGATAAGGATGCTATTATTGGTACAAAACCAGACTCAGATGAAGAAATTTCAAGAAAACCAGCTGAATCAGAACCATTTTCTGCTCTAGCTTTTAAAATTGCAACTGACCCTTATGTTGGTCGATTAGCTTTTTTTAGGGCTTATTCAGGTAAATTAGATGCTGGTTCATACGTTTTGAATAACAGAACAGGAAATAAGGAAAGAATCTCTAGAATTTATCAGATGCATTCAAATAAACAGAATGCTATTGAATCAATTAGTGCTGGTGATATTGGTGCTGCTGTTGGTTTCAAGGATATTAAAACTGGAGATACTCTATCTGCTGAAAAAAGTCCAATTATTTTGGAAAGTATGAATTTTCCTGATCCTGTTATTGGTATTGCGGTTGAACCAAAAACTAAAGCTGATGTTGATAAATTAGGAATGTCACTTGCAAAACTTGCTGAAGAAGACCCTACCTTTCAAGTTAAGACAGATGAGGCTTCTGGTCAGACCGTTATCTCTGGAATGGGTGAATTACATTTAGACATCATTGTAGATAGGCTAAAAAGAGAGTTTAAAGTTGAAGTAAATCAAGGTAAGCCACAAGTTGAGTACAAAGAAGCATTAACCTCTGCTGCTGACCATAGAGAAATTTACAAGAAACAAACTGGAGGTAGAGGAAAGTTTGCAGATATTGTTTTCACAATCGAGCCAGCTGATGATGGAAAAACAGGGCTAGAGTTTGTTAATCAGATTAAGGGAGGAAATATACCTAAGGAATATATCCCTTCAGTTGAAAAAGGTTTTAAAGATTCTATGAAGAACGGACCTCTTGCTGGATTTGAAGTTGATTCAATGAAGGTTACTCTTAAAGACGGGTCATTCCATCCAGTTGATTCAGACTCATTGTCTTTTGAATTGGCAGCTAAATTAGGTTTTAAGGAATCTGCTAAATTAGCTAAAGCAGTAATTATGGAACCAATTATGAAACTTGAAGTTCTTACACCAGAAGAGAATATGGGAGATATAGTTGGAGACCTAAATCGAAGAAGAGGTCAGGTTAATTCAATGGATGACAGGGCTGGATCAAAAGTTGTTAAGGCTGAAGTTCCTTTATCGGAAATGTTTGGTTATGTTACTGCATTAAGAACTTTATCCTCTGGAAGAGCAACTTCAACAATGGAGTTTTCTCATTACATGGAAACACCCTCAAATATATCTAGTGATGTTATATCAGAAATTAAAGGCAGCGAATAATCTAATAAATTTTTATCATGAGTCAAAAAATTAGAATAAAATTAAAATCTTACGATTATAATTTAGTTGATAAATCTGCTGATAAAATACTTAAAACTGTTAAAACAACTGGAGCAGTTGTTACTGGACCAATACCACTTCCAACTCATAAAAAAATATTTACAGTTTTAAGATCACCCCATGTAAATAAGAAATCAAGAGAGCAATTTAAATTATGTTCTTACAAAAGATTGTTAGATATATATAGCTCTTCCTCTAAGACCATTGATGCTTTAATGAAATTGGAGTTACCAAGTGGAGTAGAAGTTGAAATAAAAGTTTAAAATTTATGTCAGGGATAATTGGAAAAAAAATTGGTATGACAAGTCTATTTCTTGAGGGAAAAAATATTCCTTGTACTTTAATTGAAGCTGGTCCTTGCTCTGTTACTCAAATTAAAACAATTGAAAAAGACGGTTATTCCTCAATTCAGTTAGGTTTTGATCATGCTAAATCAAAAAATATAACTAAATCTAAATCGGGACACCTAAAGAAGTCAAATTCTCCCATAAAAAAGAAATTCAAAGAATTTACCTGGGCTAACTCTACTCTCAAGCTCGGAGATATTGTAAATGTTGATCATTTTTCTGAGGGGGAATATGTAGATATTTCAGGGATCTCTAAAGGAAAGGGCTTCCAAGGTGTTGTTAAAAGACATGGTTTTGCTGGTGTTGGTCAATCAACTCATGGTCAGCATAATAGATTAAGAGCTCCAGGTTCAATAGGTGCTGCATCATATCCTGCAAGAGTATTCAAAGGAATGAGAATGGCTGGTCAAACTGGTAATAAAAAAGTAAAAGTCATCAATCTTTTGGTATTAAAAGTTGTTCCAGAGGATAATGTAATTTTAGTTAAGGGTTGTGTCCCTGGTCCAAAAAATTCATACGTAATTATACAAAAATGATAGAAATAAATATTTTAAATATAAAAGGCAAGGATACTGGGAGAAAAATTAAATTGTCTAAAACTATTTTCCAGTCTGATCCAAACAGGCATGCTTTATATTTAGATGTTAAAGGGCATTTAGCTAATAAACGTCAAGGTTCTCATAAAACAAAAGAAAGGTCAGATGTTAAGGGTAGCACCAGGAAAATAAAAAAACAAAAAGGAACTGGTACTGCAAGAGCAGGTAGTATTAAGAATCCCATATTTAGGGGTGGTGGTAGAATTTTTGGTCCTAGAGTTAGAGACTATTCAATGAAAGTCAACAAAAAAGTAAAAATTATTGCTAGAAGATCTGCATTATCACTCAAAGCAAAAGATAAAGAAATTTATGTAGTCGAGGATTTTAATTTCAAAAGTCCTAAAACTAAAGATTACATAGGTTTTTTGAAATCCTTAGGAATTTATGATAAAAAATCATTATTGGTATTTGGTGAGCCAAATAATAATGTATATTTGTCATCGCGAAATTTTAAAAATTCTAATGCTGTAATATTCTCTGAATTAAATAGTTATAGAATCATGAATTCGTCAAGTGTAGTTTTTTTTGAAAGTTCTATTAGTAAAATTGAGTCTATTTTAAATTAATTATATGGATGTGTTTCTTAAACCAATAATAACTGAAAAAACATCTCAAGAAAGTGAGATGAATAGCCTTTATACATTTATGGTAGACAAATCTTTTAATAAAATCCAAATTAAGAGTGCAGTTGAGTCATACTATGGAGTTTCAGTAGAAAGAGTTAGAACAATGAACTATGGACCTGAAAGAAAAATTAAATATACTAAGAATGGTATGCAGAAATCTAAGTCAAATAGTTTCAAGAAAGCTATTGTTAAACTAATTGAAGGTGATTCAATTGATTTTTATGAAAACAATAAGTAATTAATATGACTGTTAGAAAATTAAAACCTGTAACTCCCGCTCAAAGATTCACTATTGTAAATGGTTTTGACGCAATTACAGTTTCTAAACCTGAAAAAAGTCTTCTGAGATTTTTGAAAAAAACTGGCGGAAGAAACAACAGTGGTAAAATGACTGTGCCCCACAGGGGAGGAGGTCATAAAAGAAGATATAGAGAAATTGATTTTAAAAGAAACAAATTTGAAATTGAAGGTCAAATTGTTTCTATTCAATATGATCCTAACAGAACTGCTTTCATTGCTTTAGTTAAATACACTGACGATGAAAAAAGGTATATAATTGCTCAAAATGGACTAAAAGTTGGACAGAAAATTATTTCTGGTCAAAATGTATCTCCTGATATTGGTAATGCAATGCCCCTTTCCTCTATACCGTTAGGTACAATTATTTCTTGTATTGAATTAAAACCTAAAAAAGGTGCATCAATAGCAAGAAGTGCTGGAACTTTTGCTCAATTAATGGCAAGAGATGGAAAATATGCTACTATCAAATTACCATCAGGTGAAACAAGACTAATCTTGAAGACTTGTTTTGCTACAATTGGAACAGTTTCAAATTCTGACAATCAATTAATTATTAAAGGTAAAGCTGGCAGGTCTAGATGGCTAGGAAAAAGACCTCGAACCCGACCTGTTGCAATGAATCCAGTCGATCATCCGATGGGAGGAGGTGAGGGTAGAGCCTCTGGAGGTCATCCAAGATCAAAAAATGGAGTTCCAGCAAAAGGATTTAGAACAAGGTCAAAGAAAAAAATAAGTTCAAAATTAATTTTAGAAAGAAAAAATAAATAATATATGTCTAGATCACTAAAAAAAGGACCATATGTTCATCATAGTTTACTAAAAAAGGTTTTGGCAAACTCTGAGTCATCAAAAAAAACTGTAATAAAAACATGGTCTAGATCGTCATTAATTACCCCTGACTTTGTTGGTCAAACAATAGCAGTCCATAATGGTAAACAATTCATACCGGTTTACATTAGTGAAAATATGGTTGGTCATAAACTTGGCGAATTTTCTCCAACCAGATCATTCAGAGGTCATTCAGGAGCAAAAAATAAAGGTGTTAAGTAATTATATCATGGGAAGTAGAAAAAGAAAAACAGCTGCCGTAATCAAAGAAAATAAGAAAAACTTATTTTTTGCAAAGCTGAATAATTGTTCTATATCTCCAAGAAAAATGAGACTTGTTGCAGATTTAGTAAGAGGTAAAGCAGTTGAAAAAGCACTAGGTATTCTTAAATTTAATACTAAATCAGCATCTAGATACGTTGAAAAACTTTTGATGTCTGCTCTTTCCAATTGGCAGGCAAAAAATGAAAATCAAGACATATCTGATGCTTCTCTTTTTATAAAAGAGATAAGGGTTGATAGTGCAGGTATGATTAAAAGATTGAGACCTGCTCCACAGGGAAGAGCTCATAGAATAAGAAAGAGATCAAATCATGTTACAATGATTTTAGGTTCAAATAACACTAACAAATAATATGGGACAAAAAACTAATCCAATAGGAAATCGTTTGGGAATAATTAGAGGCTGGGACTCAAATTGGTATGGAGGTAATAATTATGGAGATAAACTTGTTGAAGATAACAAGATTAGAAAATATATAAGTGCCAGATTGAGCAAAGCTAGTGTTTCAAGTATTATTATAGAGAGAACCCTTAAACTAATTACTATAACAATTACAACTGCCAGACCGGGAATTATAATTGGTAAAGCAGGTCAAGAGGTTGATAAGCTTAAAGAGGAATTAAAAAAAATTACCTCAAAAGAAATTCAAATAAATATTTTTGAAATTAAAAGACCAGAACTAGATGCGAAATTAGTTGGTATGAGTATTGCTAGACAAATTGAAAGTAGAATTTCATACAGAAGAGCAATTAAAATGGCTATAGCTGCTGCAATGAGAATGAATTCTGAGGGTATTAAAATTGTAATATCTGGTAGGCTTAATGGCGCTGAAATGGCAAGGTCTGAAACATATAAAGAAGGTAGAATACCTTTATCAACTTTTAGAGCTGATATTGATTATTCAGTTGTAGAAGCTCATACGACATATGGTAGATTAGGAATTAAAGTTTGGATAATGAAAGGTGAGGTTTATGGTAAAAGGGAGTTGTCTCCGCTAGTAGGAATGACAAAGAAGTCTTCCCAAAACTCAAATAATTCAAGACAAAGAAGAAAATAAAATTTATGCTGCAACCTAAAAGAACTAAATATAGAAAAACGCAAAAAGGTAAAATGAAGGGTATTTCGTTCAGAGGATTTAATTTATCAAATGGTATGTTTGGTATAAAGTCTTTAGATTCCAAATTTATTACATCTAGACAAATTGAAGCAGCTAGAATTGCTGCGACAAGGTTTATGAAAAGGCAAGGTCAGCTTTGGATTAAAGTTTTTCCAGATAAACCAATCACTAAAAAGCCGTTGGAGGTAAGAATGGGTAAGGGTAAAGGAGCGCCTGAGTATTTTGTTGCAGTTGTTAAACCTGGTAGAATTCTATTTGAGGTTTCAGGTGTATCTCATGATATTGCAAAGGAGGCACTTAGATTAGCTGCTCAAAAATTACCGGTAAAAACAAAATTCATTGTTGCTAGAGATTTTGAAAATTAGTTTATTATGAAAAATGCAGAAATAGACAAATTAAGTATTGAAGATATTGAAACAAAGATTGTTGAATTAGTCAAAAAATTAAAAGATTTAAAAATGAATCATAAAGTTTCACCTATTGAAAATCCTATTCAAATTAAATTTTTGAGAAGAGATATTGCTAGGTTAAAGACAGCAATTGTAAATAGAGACATGAAAATTAATTTTAAAGATAATGAACAAGAGCAATAGAAATTTAAGAAAGGAAAGAATTGGCGTTGTCACAAGTGATAAAATGACAAAATCTATTGTTGTTTCTGAAACAAAAAAAGTAAAGCACCCTATGTATGGCAAATTTGTTTTGAAAACAAAAAAATATATAGTCCACGATGAAAAAAACGATTCTAAAAACGGAGATGTTGTTAGAATTATGGAAACAAGACCTATGAGTAAGAATAAATGTTGGAGATTAGTTAAAATAATTGAAAGAGCTAAATAAATTATGTTACAACAAGAATCTAGATTAAAAGTAGCGGATAACTCTGGAGCAAAGGAAGTTTTGACCATCAGAGTTCTAGGAGGTACCAAAAGAAGGTATGCTTCAATTGGAGATAAAATTGTTGTATCAGTTAAACAGGCTTCACCATCAGGAACTATAAAAAAGGGGCAAGTTTCAACTGCAGTTGTTGTTAGAACAACTAAAGAGATCAGAAGAATTGATGGTTCTTACATTAGATTTGATGATAACGCATGTGTTTTATTGAATCCTACTGGAGAAATGCGTGGAACACGTGTTTTTGGCCCAGTTGGCAGAGAGTTAAGAGAAAAGAAGTTTATGAAAATTATTTCACTAGCACCTGAAGTTTTATAATTTAGTATGAAAAAGATTAAAATAAAAAAAGGAGACAAGATTAAAGTTATCTGTGGAGAACATAAAGGTAGTGAGGGTAAGGTCGTTAAGATATTAAAAGAGAAAAACAAATTGATTGTTGAGGGAATTAATATTGTAAAAAAACATTTAAAGCCAAATTCACAAAACCCCAAAGGTGGAATTAAAGAAGTTGAATCTCCAATTCACATATCAAACGTAATTCTTCTTACCCCTAATGGAGAGTCAACTAAGGTTGGTTTTAGGTTTGAAGATGGGAAAAAGGTGAGATACGCAAAAAAAACAAATGAAATTTTATAAGTATGAACTATCTACCAAGGCTAAAAAAAGAATTTAAAGAGAAAGTGATTCCTAGCTTAAAGAGTACGCATAAATACAGTAATGTTATGCAAGTTCCAAGGCTGTTAAAAATTGTTTTAAGTAGAGGTGTAGGTGCTGCTGTTTCTGACAAAAAGTTAATCGATTATTCAGTCGATGAGTTAACTAAAATTTCTGGTCAAAAAGCAATTCAAACACTATCTAAAAAGGATGTATCCTCGTTTAAATTGAGAAAAGGAATGCCTATTGGAGCTAAAGTTACTCTTAGAGGTGATAAGATGTATGAGTTTTTTGATAGGTTAGTAACAGCATCTTTACCTAGAGTTAGAGATTTCCAAGGTGTTAAAATTAAAGGTTTTGACGGGAGAGGAAATTATAATTTAGGAATTACAGAACAAATAATTTTTCCTGAAATAGATATTGATAAGGTAAACAAAATATCTGGAATGGACATTACTTTTGTAACATCAGCAAAAACTGATGATGAAGCAAAATCATTATTAACTGAATTGGGTTTACCGTTTAAAAAATAGAATTATGGCAAAAGAATCAATGAAGGCAAGAGAAGTTAAAAGAGAAAAAATTGTTGCAAAATATGCAGCAAAGAGAAAAGCTTTAAAAAAGGCAGGAGATTATGAAGCTCTTCAGAAACTTCCAAAAAATGCTTCACCTATTAGATTACACAACAGATGTAAGCTTACTGGTAGACCCAAAGGCTACATGAGACAGTTTGGCATTTCAAGGGTTGTTTTTAGAGAAATTGCTAATAAAGGTTTGATACCTGGAGTTACAAAAGCTAGTTGGTAAAAATAAAAATTATGTATACAGATCCAATTGCAGATTATTTAACGAGAATTCGAAATGCTAGTTTAACTGGCCATAAAGTTGTTGAAATTCCTTCATCTAAAATGAAAAATGAAATAACAAAAATTTTATTTGATGAAGGTTACATTATGAGTTATAAAATTGTTGAAATAAAAGATAACCAGGATATAATTAAAATTGCTTTAAAATATGATGGTTTAACAAATGAACCTGTAATAAGAAAGATTCAAAGAATTAGTAGACCAGGTCTAAGAAAGTACTCAGGTACAAAAAATATTCCAAGAATATTAAATGGTTTAGGAATTTCAATAGTTTCTACATCAAAAGGTGTAATGACTGGAAAAGCTGCTTTGAAGAATAAAATAGGTGGTGAATTAATATGTTACGTTTATTAAATTAATAAGTTATGTCAAGAGTAGGAAATAATCCAATTAAAATTCCATCAGAAGTAAAAGTTGTTATTGAACCTGATAAAATTCATGTCGATGGAAAACTGGGTAAGCTTTCTCAGTCTTATACTGGAGTTAATATTGAAATTAATGACAATATTTTATTAGTAAAAAGAAATTCAGAATCTAAAGAAAATCGTTCTAAGCACGGACTCTACAGAGCTTTAATTTTTAATATGGTACAAGGAGTTAATGTTGGTTACACAAAAGAGTTAGAACTTGTAGGAGTTGGTTACAGAGCAAGTAATCAAGGTCAATTACTTGATTTGTCATTAGGTTATTCACATAATATAGTTATCGATATTGCTCCTGAAGTTAAAATTGAGACTATTTCTGAAAAAGGTAAAAATCCAATAATAAAATTAAGTTCACATGATAAGCAATTAGTTGGATTTGTTGCAGCAAAAATTAGATCTTTAAGAAAACCTGAACCTTACAAGGGAAAAGGAATTAAATTT
>PACV01000050.1 GCA_002702875.1 Flavobacteriaceae bacterium | reverse complement strand
TGTTGAGCGTGAAAAAGTATTTTATCAGTTAGGAAATTTACCACTATACACACTTACTTGTGAATTGTTTGAATATAGTCATGAAGATATTGATACTGGTATCGCGGCAATTGATGATATAGAAAAAGATTATGGTTATGCTATGGATCTTGTTTTTGCTTCTGGTTCTGGAAATTTTCAAGTAGATGAAACTATTACAAACGGAACTACAACAGCAAAAGTATTAAATTGGAATTATTCAACTAAAACATTAAGAGTTGGAAATATTGTAGGTACTATAATAACAACTTCTGCAGTTGTTGGTGGAACTAGTGGTGCTTCATGGAATATGACTGCAACTCCAAATACACAGATCATAGTAACTGACACACAAGCAAATAATTATACAATTCAAAGTGAAAGTGATTCTATATTTGATTTTTCAGATAGAGATCCATTTTCTGAAGGACAATATTAATGTTTGGAACAACTACATACCATCAAACAATTAGAAAGATGGTGGTCGCTTTTGGATCACTATTTAATAATATTTCTGTTAAAAGAACAAATTCTTCTGGTGCTGTAATTGAAACAATAATGGTTCCAGTGGCTTATGGACCAAAACAAAAATTTATGGTGAGGATAAATCAACCAAATTTGAATGATGGTAGACCTGCTATAATACTTCCAAGGATTGGTTTTCAAATGAGTCAAGTGATGTATGATGGTACAAGAAAATTAATTTCTGTTAACAAGAATGCATCATCTGTTTCTGGAAACTATACAACTCAACACAATCCAGTTCCTTATAATTTTATTTTTGACCTAAATGTTCTTGTCAAAAATGCGGAAGATGGAGCACAAATAATTGAACAGATATTACCAAACTTCACACCAGACTTTACTGTTACTTTGAACATGATTCCTAAAATGAATATTAAAGTTGATGTTCCTATAGTTTTAAACTCTGTCAATTATCTTGACGCATATGATGGTGATTTTGAAACTAGGAGAGCAATCTCTTGGGATATGCAATTTACAATGAAAAGTTTTATGTATCCAGAATTGTCAACAACAGGAAAAATTATCAAAGAGGTACAAGTTCCAATTACAATACCAGAACAAGAATATATTTCAGATGAAATAGGAGCATTTGATAGAATTAAATTGGAAGATAGTAATAGGCGTTCTACAAATTATATAAGATCACAAGATTCATCAGGTATAATTTTTATGGAAACTAGTGATTCTAATATGATAGGAGCGGCAAATACTGCAGTAATTAAAATTAAACCTACACCAGAAGATGCGGATGGAACAAGTAATGATTTTGGATTCAGCGTATCCATAGATAATGAGGAAGTACCATGGAGATAAAAAGTATGGTAGAAGAAGTATTAAATGATGATCCAATTAAAGATATTGTTAATAAAAAAGAAACCAGATTAAATGTTATATCAGATGATCAAGATATAAATACAGATTATACTTATGCGAGAGAAAATTATTATAATTTAATGGAAAAAGGACATGAAGCCCTTGATGAGCTATTGGAGATAGCTAAATCAACTGAGCATGCAAGGCATTTTGAAGTTGCTTCTCAATTGATTAAAAACTTAGGAGACACTAATGAAAAATTAATGAATCTCCAAAAAACAAAAAAAGAAGTATTAAGAGACAAAAATGCTCAAGGGCCGACTTCTGTGAATAATAATCTTTATGTTGGTTCTACAGCTGATTTGTTGAAAATGCTCAAAAACAAGGAGAATGGTAATGAATGACCTTTTTAGCCCGGCAAATCTATCAATGTTTGCCATCATATTATTTTCGTCATTTTTTGTATTTTTGTTTAATTATAGACACGATAACAAAGATAAGTATCAAGGAAATTGGTGGCTTATTAGTCTTGATTTGTTTATCAATATGGGTATGTCAGTTACAGGATATATTCTTATTGTTTTAGTGTTTGATAATGTACCACAAGTAGCAGCTTATGCCACATACAAATATCCTGTTGGATTCTTATTTGGATTAACGTCAAATGTGAGTATTCCTATAATTCTCAAAATGTTTGCCGAGCAATTACAATCTAAATTAAAGAGTGCGTCGAAAGGTAAATAATGGCACAAGCAAAGAAGCAATCTGAAGGATCAATAAAAGCAACAGTAACTACAAATGGAGATGAAAAAGTAGAGTTTGAACCTGTTAAAGCAATTGAGGAAGAAACTCTTGCATCCATAAAAGGACAAAAAACTTTTATTTTAGTTATTCTGGGACTTGTTGCATATCTCATTTTTATGGTCATACCAGGGTTAGATGAAAAAATAAGATGGGTAGAAAAAGATTTAAATACAGTATTAGTACAAAGTGAAAGATATAAATTAGGTACAAGAGTTTTTGCAAAAGGAAATGCTTGTGCAGAATGTCATTTAGATCCAGATCATTTAATATCTGGTCTTCATGCAACTTATCCAAGTTTTGCAGATCTCAAAGGTTTTATGAAAGTTGGGCATCAGAGATATTATACCATGGCACAAGAAATGCCTGATGCTGAATTAATGGAAATCTACAGAACACTAAAATGAAATCACTATTTGTTATTTTACTTTTTGCTTTATTATTAATCCCAACAGAAACAATAGGGCAAAAAGTATTCGCAGATCCCAAGGGAAATATAAAAGTTTTTGATGAAACTTTAGAGGCATCAATACGCACACTTCAAGATGAAATTAATATGTTAGTGGAAAGGAGAGATGATCCTGCTACTGATATAGGAGATAGATTATCATTACAAGCAAAGATTGATGATCTGGCAAAACAAAGAGAAGCAATGTTTTCTGGAATGTTACCAAGAGTTGAAGTAGTTCCTAAAAAAGAATATGATAATTTACAACAAGAAATTATAAGATTAAAAACAGTTGAAAGTGAACACATCGAACTGCTTCAAGGTAGTGAAGAAGATTATAAAGGTGGTGATGAATACAACCCACAATATGGAACTACAGTACAAAAAATAAAAGAACGTGGATATGTTATTTGTGGTGTCTATGATAATCAGTGGGGATTTAGTGAGAGATCAGGTAAAACAGTAAATCCACCCGAAGGTAGATTATATCATATTTGGGAGGGATTTGATGCTGACATTTGTAAATCATTTGCAGTTGCACTATTTGGGGATAAAGAAAGAATTAGGTTTATTCCTATCAATGGAAGAACAAGGTTTGAAAGATTAAAAGATGGAACTATTGATGTATTGTCCGCCACAACTACATGGACATATACAAGAGATGTTATTCATGGTATAGAATTTTTACCAACAACATTTTATGATGGTCAGGGTTTTATGGTGAGAAGGACTCTTGGTGCAAAAAGTGCCAAAGACCTTTCCAGAGCCACAGTTTGTTATAGTATTGACACGACTGCAGAACAAAACATCAAGGATTTCTTTGAACTATGGGATATGGAGTATAATCCTGTTGGTGTTTATCCAGATGAAGATATAGTTGAGTTGTATTTGGATGGTAATTGTGATATGTATGGTATTGATAGGTCAGCATTAGCAGGAGACAGAACAAAGTATCCAGAACCAGACAAACACATGATTCTACCAGAGGTAATTTCAAAAGAACCTCTTGGGCCTGCCGTAAGATATGGTGATCAGTTGTGGACTGACATAACACGTTGGTCGGTTTATGTATTTTTTATTGCAGAAGAATTAGGTATTACATCTCAAAATGTTGACACATTCAAAGAAAATAAAGATCCTAAGATACAGAGATTCATGGGAGAGAGAGATGGTGATAAGTTTCCCCATCTCGGTGCAAAATTAGGACTAAATGCTGACTGGGCATATCAGATTGTTAAACAGATAGGTAATTACGAAGAAATTTATGAAAAATATCTTGGAACAGAAACCCCTCTTAATTTAAAAAGAGGATATAATAAATTGTACACGGAGGGAGGTTTATTATATGCACCGCCGTTGAGGTAAGGAATGTCAGAAGAATCTTGGAACGAAGAACATTTTACAACTAAAGAAAATCACTTTGATGACGTTCCTTCATCAACTGCAATTGATAACATCCTTAGACTAAATCAGACCAACATCATGAATTTGACTTTGATGGCTGACACAAAGGCAAATATCATGATTACAGTTTCCTCTATTGTATTTTCTGTCACATTATCAAACATGGATAATGAAGTTTTGATATGGCCATTGACTTTTCTTGGTGTCTTTTCTATGATAGCATTGATTTTTGCAATCATTGTTATTTTACCAAAGACAGGGTATCCAAAGACACATGATAGAGATATTGACAGGAATTCCCCCTTTTATAATCCTTTATTTTTTGGCCATTTTGCACACATACCACTTGATGAGTTTAAGAGTGAATATGCAAAGAGACTTGAAAAAGACTCAAGAACGTATGATGCCGTAGTTGGTAACATATATGGTTTGGGTAGAGTTTTAGCAACAAACAAATTCAAGTATCTGAAACTCAGCTATACTTCATTCCTTATGGGATTGATCAGTGCAGTGAGTGTGTTCACGATGGGTCATTTTGATATAAATATTTTTTCAATAACTGAAACAATCTCAAATGAGTTGACTTTTACATGGGAAGGTGTTAAAGTGTTACTATGTAAATTGTCAGAAAGGTGTTAATGGCAAAGAAACTTGAAACTGTTCTGCGAAAGCAACCAAAACCAAAAAGAACATCAATAGGTCTGTCAAGGAAGTCAAGACCCTTGAACAAACATAAGAAACGAAATTGGAAGAAGTATCGTGGCCAAGGGAGATAAAGATTTTTATTTTGAGACTTTATGTAAATACAAAAACAATGATGGCAGTATGGGTGTAATACTACAAGTAAAGGAAAAGAAAAATGAAAAGATTCAAGGAGCTTAGAGAAGGTCCAAGGATTCCCAGAAAGAAGGGACAACCTGCTGGTAGTGACAAACACTCTGATTTATACACAGATGAGAATCCAAAAGGTACAATACATGGACTCAAGTTTGCCACAGTAGAAGATGCAGAGAAGAGTGTGAAAAAGATTGAGAATAGTGGTAAATCACATGCCCATAAAATACAGGCTGCTATTGCAATGGAACAAAGAGCCAGGGTGATGAAAAAGAAGGGACCAGCTGATGTGTATAGACGTTATATTGAGAAAATGAAAAAGATTACGAAAGAGAGAAATAAGTGAGATTTAGTCAATTCCTCAAGGAAGATGCACTTGAGTTGGCATTACCTACTGATGTTAGGTCTGCAATCATAGACAAAGGTGGTAAGATTTACCAAGTCGGAGGTGCGGTCCGTGATGAAATGTTGGGTAAGGTTTCTAAGGATTTAGACCTACTCGTAGTAGGTATTGAATTAAAAGACCTTGCCACACTACTTACACGATTCGGGAAGACCAATCTGGTAGGTAAAGCATTTGGTATCATCAAATTTGTACCAGATGGTGCAACAGAGGAAATTGACATATCAGTTCCAAGAATTGATTCAAAGAGCACAGGAAAAGGACACAAGGATTTTGAAGTCAGATTAGGTAAAGGAATCACTCTTAAACAAGACCAGTTGAGAAGAGATTTCTGGATGAATGCCATGGCACGTGATGTGGAAACTGGTGAGATTCATGATATTGAGGGTAAAGGGCAAACAGACATTGACAACAAACAGATTAGGGTCATAGGTATACGTGCATTTAGAGAAGACCCATTGAGGATGTTAAGGGCAGTTCAATTTGCTGCCAGATTTGAGTTCACCATTGAACCAAAGACAATGGACCAAATCAAATCAAGTGTAAATCTAATTAAGACTGTATCACCAGAAAGATTTCAAGAAGAGTTCAGAAAAATGTTTGAGAAAGGCACACCAAGTGTGGGTGTTGCTCTTCTAAAAGAAACAGGGATACTCAAAAAGTTATTTCCAAAGGCACGTGATGCATTTCCAATGGAGTATGATAAACTGGATAAGAAAGGTTTTCCTGCTTTTCTGGCAGTTTTACTTAGAGGACACAAATCAAAAGACATTCAGAGTGCAATGAAACTGTCAAACGAAGATACGAATGCAGTGTCTGATGTCTTGAAATACATGGCAATGAGGGATGTAGATTCAGACCTTGGCCTAATCAGATTTATAAAGTCTGCATCAAAAAGGGGTGTAGAAAATGTAAACTATGTCCTGAAGGCTCAGAGAAAGATAGATATAGATTATAGACTTAATTCTCTTAGGAGAGTGGGTAAACCAACCTCACTTAAAGAACTAGGTTTATCTGGTAGAGATTTAATCAAGATGGGTATCAGAGGCAGAGCAGTAGGTGAGACTCTTGACAAACTACTACAATATGCTGTAGAAACAGGTAAAAACGATAGAAAAGATTTAATCGCAGTAGTGAAAGGTCAAAATGCTTGAGAAGGGTGACATACTCAAATGGAATCTTGAGGGACCGATTCTCAAGAAGGTCAAACTATTGAGAGATAGAGTTCTCAACAAGAACGAAGATGCAGTGGGTATCCCAGATGGAGATTTACACATAACACTGGCTGCTGGACCTAATTGGAGTAAAGTCAAAAGAGAAGCCAGAGACATGCCAGAACCAGACTTCAAGATGAATGTAGAACCATCCATCAAAGTTGCAGAAGAGGGACCAAAGAAGTCATGGTATGTCAAACTAAAGAATCAAAACGATTGGAAAAACTTTCTTTACAATATGTTAGGTAAAGTGCCAAATCCAGACAGAGTATATCACATTTCACTGGCAAATCTGACAGGTAACAAAAGAGATTCTGTTGCCATCGTAGAAGAATACATTACAGAAGACATTACAAAGTCTGATTTAGATCAAGTAGAAAAGTATGCAGACAGATTGTTCGCTGCAGTTGGTATTGACGTTGAGTTCACTAGACATTTTTTGGATAGAGTAAATGATGAACGTAATAAGAAACCCATATCCACTGCAGAGTTGATTGGTCTGTTTAAGAAGACATATAAGAAACATGGAAAGAAAATTCCAAAGTTAGATCCAGATACTCAAGCAGTTGTCAAAGATATGAAAAGGGATATTAACATGCCATTTGTTATAAATATTGACAAGAATGGTATGTTAAATCTTGTGGCAAAAACGATCATGAGAAAGAAAGACTTTAGAACATCAAATATGGAGTTACCAGTATGAGTAGGAATGAAATGAAAGATTGGATTGTCATGTCTTTGGCATTCGGAACAATTCTCTTACTGTTTATAATCACACTTGGAGATTTTTGGATTGCCATGCAGGAACATCGTGAACCAAGTAAAGATGTAATTAACCTATTATCAATGGCCATAACTGGTATAGTCGGTATCATTGCTGGTTTTATTTCTGGTAAGAATGCTGCTGACCAAGCCAAACAGGCCGCAGAAACAGGAAAGGCACCATGAAGACGTTTAAAGAAATGCAAAAGGTCTTGAATAAGGCCAATGTAGACAAGGCTATCAAACACGATTGAGCGACTCATATCTATCACCCAAGTTTGGGAGAAGTTAAAGTAGAGAGTCATAGTCTTGATGAAGATGGTACTATTGAAGAGTACTATGTAGTCCATGAGGGTAAAGAAATTACTCTTGAGGCATCAAAGGTAAAAGTGACCAAGATGGAAAGTCATGGTCATAGTCCAAAACCAAAAAAGAAGAAGAAATGATTTCATTTAATCAACATTCTTACGATAGGGACCATGAATTGGCCCTTATTGAAAATTTCATGAGGGAGGGAGTTAATGACCCTGGCATCTTCAAGGCATTTTTTACTGCCGGAGGGCCAGGGTCGGGTAAATCCTATGTTGCTGGTAAAGTTGGTGCAGGTAAGATGAGTCCCTTTGGACTTAAAGTTGTCAACTCGGATGTTCAGTATGAAAAACTACTGAAAGATGCTGGGTTGGCAATGACTCCTGAAAACATCTTTTCTCCAAAGGGACAGGAGATTAGGGGTAGGGCAAAAGACTTGACCAAGAAACAACAAGCCAGATATATTGATGGTAGGTTGGGACTTCTTGTTGATGGTACTGGTAAAGACTATGCTAAAATCAAGAAGTTAAGTGATGCCCTTAGAAAGATCGGATACGATACTTACATGATGTTTGTAAATACATCTCTTGACACTGCTCAGGAGAGAAACATGATGCGAGATCGTAAACTTGATCCAGATGAAGTTGCAGAAATGTGGAAAGCAGTACAATCAAATATGGGTAAGTTCCAAAGATATTTCGGTAGAACTAATTTTATTTTGATTGATAACAATAATGCAACAGAAGAAGTTTTTGACAAAGTTTATGTAGAGATAGGTAAACTTATTGACAAGAAACCTTCTAGTAGAGCAGCCAACGCATGGATTAAGAGTCAACGGCCTGGTTGACAAATCTTACATTATCTGATATAATATTTTTATTATGAGTATATTGACTGATACGAATTTCCTTCTACAACTCTCTCCGCGGTTAGACAAATTCAAGAAAGTCAGAGACTATCTCTGGAACTTTCGTTGTCCACACTGCGGGGATTCCCAAAGAAATAAGAACAAGGCCAGAGGTTATGTCTTCCGTAAGAAGTCAGACCTATATTACAAATGTCACAACTGTAATATCGGCCAATCTGTGGGTAATCTTATCAAAGATATAGACCCACATCTATACAAAGAATACATTCTACATAGATACAAATCTGGTGAGACAGGCAGAGGTAAAAGTAGACAACCAGAGTTTAAGTTTGAACAGCCAAAGTTCAAACCAAGAAAAACAACCATACATTTACCTTCTATCGGCAGTCTGCCAAGAGAACACTATGCCAGAAAATATTATGAATCAAGAAGAATACCAACAATTTTTATGGACAAAATCTTCTATGCAGAAGATTTTAAGAGATGGGCCCAGTCAGTATGTCAGGTTGACTATTCAAATCTAACCCAAGGTGAACCTAGACTAGTGATACCTTTCTTTGATGAAAACAATAAACTCATCGGAGCACAGGGCCGGGCCCTCAGGGAATCCAAAGTACGATATGTTACTGTAAAAGTACATGAAGATGCCAAAAAGATATTTGGTCTTGAAAGATGGAAACCAGAGGAACATACATACTTGGTAGAGGGTCCGATTGACTCTCTTTTTCTCCCAAACTGTTTGGCCATGGCAGGTGCTAGTTTGGGTGACCTTTCTTTCCTTAATAAAGAAAAAACAACAATCATCCTTGATAACGAATCAAGAAGCAATACTATTCCAAACTTGATGAATATGTATCTTCGGAATGATTGGAAAGTAGTAGTTTGGAAGACTCATTGGATAGGTGATGATAATGATACTTTCAAAGATATTAATGATTTAATTATACTTGGCAGGTCTCCTGCTCAAATATTGGAAATGATAAATAAGAATACTTACTCTGGACTGAGGGGTGAGTGGGAAGTGAGCAATTGGAAACTATATTCGTAGATGAATCTGGCGACCATCACCAAATGATTGAAGTACATGAACTTGGTTTCGTCAAGTTGATAGACACAATGGGTGATGATGAAGAAGTTGAGAATGCAGCAAGAATTAGTTATGGAAAAGGAACAAGAAAGGTATCACAAACACGGAACCTCATCCGTTACCTAATGAGACACAAACACACCTCACCCTTTGAGATGTGCGAGGTCAAGTTCCACCTAAAACTTCCCATATTTGTAATGCGACAACTCGTTAGACATAGGACGGCAAACCTTAACGAGTACTCTGGACGTTATTCTGAAATGAGTAACGAATTTTACTTGCCTCAGGGTGATTACCTGCAAAAACAATCCAAGACAAACAACCAAGGAAGAGGTGAAGATCATCCAAGGAAAGGTGCTCTTCAATTTGAATTCAATAGAATTTATGATAATGCTATGATGGCATACCAAAATCTATTGGAAGAAGACCTCGCGAAGGAAATCTCAAGGGCCGTATTGCCTGTTGCCAACTACACCGAATGTATTTGGAAGGTGGATCTACATAATTTTTTCCATTTTGTAAGATTGAGATCAGACAGTCATGCCCAAAGAGAGATACGAGATTATTCGGATGCAATGTATGAACTGGTCAAACCAAAGTTTCCGATATGTTGTGAAGCATTTGAAGATTATGTAAGGGATTCGGTTACATTTTCAGCATCTGAAATGGAGTTTATAAGGGATTGTGTGGTAGGTGATCTCATTGAAGAATGGGCAAGATACACTGATGAAGAATTTAATGATGAGGTTTTACAAGGGAAATATAATCTCTCAAAAAGAGAGATGCACGAATTAAAGACGAAATTATCAAAGAAGGAGAACTAGGATGCGTTTACCTACCACTTACCAAGAATACATCCATCTATCAAGATATGCCAGATGGGATTATGACAAAGGAAGAAGAGAAACATGGGATGAGACAGTTGAGAGATATTTTAGCTTTTTTAGTGAGTGGTTAGAAGAGAAACACGATTACAAATTAGAAAATGGTGAACGTGCAGAACTTGAGAATGCCGTCAAAGAATTAAAAGTCATGCCGTCAATGCGATGTCTCATGACTGCAGGACCTGCACTTAAAAAAGAAAACACAGCAGGATATAATTGTTCTTATGTAAAAGTTGATAGCCCAAGGTCATTTGATGAGATCCTATATGTTCTCATGAATGGAACAGGAGTTGGATTTTCTGTAGAGGAAGAGTACACAGCTCAAATGCCAGTGGTCCCAGATGAATTATATGAGACTGATACTACAATAATTGTTGCAGACTCAAAGTTAGGTTGGGCCAAGGCTTTCAAGGAGTTAGTATCTCTTCTTTATGGTGGACATATTCCAAAATGGGATGTATCTAAAGTTAGACCAGCAGGATCACCTTTGAAAACATTTGGTGGTAGGGCATCTGGACCAGAACCATTGGTAGATTTGTTCAATTTTACAATAAATACTTTTAGAGGTGCAACAGGTAGAAAACTTAAACCTATAGAATGTCATGACATCGTATGTAAAACAGCAGAGATTGTCGTGGTTGGTGGCGTTAGGCGTTCTGCTCTTATCAGTCTTAGTGATCTCAACGATAGAGAGATGCGGTTCGCCAAGTCTGGACAATGGTGGGAGCAAGATGTACAACGAGCACTCGCCAATAACTCAGTTAATTATAAAGAAAAACCAGACGTTGGAACTTTCATGCGAGAGTGGTTATCTCTCTATGATTCCAAGTCAGGTGAAAGAGGTATTTACAATGGTTTGTCTGCCAAAAGAGCAGTAGAAAGGCTAAATGAACGATACAGAGATGGAAGTGGAGATTATATACGAAGACGAGATGCCAGAGAGGACTTTGGCACAAATCCGTGCAGCGAGATCATTCTTCGGTCCCGTGAGTTCTGCAACCTTTCTGAAGTCGTTGTCAGAAGAAGGGACACTCGCGAATCTCTCAAAGCAAAAGTTAAACATGCAACTATCCTTGGCACCTTCCAATCTACTCTCACAGAGTTCAAATACCTCTCAAGAGAGTGGAAAAGAAACTGTGATGAAGAACGACTATTGGGAGTATCGCTCACAGGAATAATGGATAACCCTCTGACGAATGGTTCAAAGAATGGGCTTAAAGAATTACTTGAAGAACTTAGAGATGTGGCTTATGAAACGAATAAGGAATGGGCGGATAGATTGGGAATTCCTCATGCAGCCGCCATTACCTGTGTCAAGCCCTCTGGTACTGTTAGTCAGTTGGTTGATTCCGCTTCTGGTATTCATGCCCGTCATAATCCTTTTTATATCAGAACAGTAAGGGCCGATAATAAAGACCCTCTCTGTAAACTGATGCAAGAGATGGGATTTCCAAACGAGCCTGATGTAACCAAACCAGATCACACAACAGTTTTCTCATTTCCAATGAAGAGTCCAAAGGATGCAGTATTTCGTATGGATATGAGTGCACTAGAACAATTAGAGTTGTGGAAGACATATCAAGAGAGTTGGTGTGAACATAAACCATCTGTCACGATTTCTGTAAAAGAAGATGAGTGGGTTGATGTTGCAGCATGGGTATATGAAAACTTTGATTCAATTAGTGGTATATCGTTTCTACCTTTTAGTGAGCATGTATATAGACAAGCTCCATATCAAGATTGTACAGAAGAAGAGTACAACGAGGCTTTAGAACAAATGCCCAAGAATGTGGATTGGGCAGAACTGTCAAAATATGAATCACAAGATTATACTGTCTCAAGTCAGGAATTAGCCTGTGTGGCGGGAGGTTGTGAGGTCATATAGAAAAGAAGAGATGAAAAAGTTAGTTATCATTATGTTAGGTTTCGTAATGATGGGATGCGTAAACAAAACTGACTTGGTAGTAGAAGATTTAGAAAAAAGTGACAATAGTTCTTTAGAGGTATTAGTTGAAAAAATAGAACTTCCAGAGCCCAAAGGTTGGACTGAATCTAACACAGGGTTCTGGAAAGCCATGTTTTGGTACAGAATGGCACAAGACATGCAAATAAGGATGGTATATTCACCAGAACAGGTATATAACATTGCTAGTTGTGTGGTAGATACTTATAGACAGACGTATGAGTATGACGTTTTTCAAAAAGAAATCGGTAATAGAAAAACTCCACTACCACCAAATCTTACTGCAGAAGCTATGGCATTCGGGACTGAGTGCACAAGAATAGAGCAGTTCAAGATAAAACAGAAACAACTCAATCCAAAAGAATCTGTATGACACAATACAAATTTGATTGGCCAAAAGGTGCTGAACTGAAAATGAAGAAAGAGGATCTTGACGAAATCAAGAAGACTTTGGAGTTACAGTTCAAACACATAATTTATAGTCAGCCAGGATTTAAGTATTTTCCTGCAATGGGTAATACAAATTTTTTCCAGCATTTCAAAACAAATGACGGAATTGATTTTGGTGTGTGTCATTTGTATTGGGACAAAAATGCAGATGATGGTATTGACTACGTTGATGAAGATGGTAATCTGATGGACAAAAGCAAAGGTGGGTGGAAGGTTAGATGGCTGCCCACCGGCTGTTATGATGTAATCGGAGAGCCAAGTCCCATAAGTAAAGAGGGATGGAAAAAGATTGCGCAAGCATACGTTGATAAGTCCCTACCAGGCACAGTTCCAGACGAAAAGAAAATAGAACAATTTGAAAAGGAGTCTGAAGAGGAAGTGCCTAAATTTCTAAACTAGGAGAGTTTTTGATACAAGTCAAAACAGAGGAAGACTATATACTTTACGAGATAGTATGTGATTACTGTGAAAAGGAGTATGAATTGAAAGTCTTCACTGAAGAACCAAGACCTAAACAACTTATAGAATGTTGTCCTTTCTGCAGTAACTTGATTGAGGAACCTGTGGAAAGGCTTAATGAGGAAGATAGCTGGAGTTGATTATTCTCTAACATCACCTGCAATATGTGTGTGGAAAACTGACGATGATACTGGACCTTTTGGTTTTGATTGCTGTGATCTATATTATTTGGAAAGTGCTAAAAGACAGTCAGGGACCGCCGAGCATGGGATATTAAATCTTCACTCTGATCCTTATCCTGAGTGGCATTCTGAAGAGGAAAGACATGATCTACTATCAGATTGGGCAATTGGTATCATCAGTGGATGTGATATATTCATTGAAGGATACGCATACGCAACAGTAGGAAAATCTCATGTACGTTCTGTCGCAGAAAATATGGGTCTTCTCAAACACAAACTCTACAAACAACATCAATCCTTTACATCAATCCCACCTACAGTTATTAAGAAATATGCCACAGGTAAGGGTAATGCCAATAAGGATCTGATGTACGAATCATTCACTGCTGAACTTCTTACACCACCAGACTTACAGAAAAGTCTTCAGCCAAAATCCAAGAAACTATCAAATCCAGTGACCGATTTAGTAGATGCCTACTTTATCGCAAAATGGGGATGGGAGGGATTTGTTGCATAGGAGAATCTATGAGAAATCTTTCTGACTTAATTGCCAAACATGAAGAAATTTATGGGGATCAATCACAAAGAATAACATATCTTCCAAGTATGTCAGAGTTAAGAATGACAAACGATGAAAAAAGGAAGAAACAGAAAAGAGATTGGTACGACAAGAATAAAGAGGCTGTCAAGAAACAGAGAGAAGAGAGTAAAAAACAAAAAGAGTGGTATGCAAATAATAGAGTAAGATGCATTGAGAAGTCTAAAAAGTGGAATAAGGATAATCCAAATGCTAGAAAACTGATTGTTGAAAGACACAAACACAAAGGAAAATCATGCCAATGGACCTCTCAAAAGACGAAATGAAGGAAAGAGTAGTAAACTACTTGGAGTATATGGAAGAAAAGGATCTGCAGGAAATTGCAGCCACACTATATAATCTCTCTAAACGGAGAGCTGAAATAAAACAAAGGAAAGAAAATGGCGGATGACAATAAGTATGAAAAGATTCCTAAACCGATGTTACCACAAGTGCAACAACAAGTCACTGACAGAATTGCTGCATTAGAGAAAGTAATTGAGACTCAAAGAGCAACAATGGAAGAAGCATTGAGTGGTATTAAAGAACAGTTAGAGGAAGCGAAGGGTGATTTAGATTACATCAATCAAAGGATGGAATGAATATCTGGGTAGAATTTTATAAGTATTCTGATGACAGAAAAAATACTCATGCACAGATGAAAGAGAGTGCAAAATGGGTACCGCCAGATCCCAGTATCATAAGAAAAAGATTCTTTGATAAAATGGCGGATGCCCAGGTTTTTGCAAAACGTATGGAAGAGGACGGAAATATGGTGTCAATAAAGAGAGATGGGAGTCTGTTATGAAATCCATACACGAAAAACGTATGATGGAAATGAAAAGGATTGTAAAAGACCTTTACAGAATGAAGAAGAACCAAGAAAATAATCAAACGATGATTGTGTACGATTATCTCCATATGCGAGTGAAACAGATGCAGAAGAAGGGATTACTTTGGCATATTGACATACCAGAGGTCAGATGAAAGATGACCAATGGGTAGATGCTGTTATGGCAACAAATCAGAAGAAATTTATCCATGTCAATCAAGGTAATATCAAAGGTAATTTAAAAACAAGAAGGACAGGTAGGGACCAAGAACTTAAACCAGTTATAACAATCAAACAAGGAAAAGAAAATGTGTACTGTAATGCAGTCGCTGTACTCGGG
>PACV01000049.1 GCA_002702875.1 Flavobacteriaceae bacterium | reverse complement strand
TGATACCTGGTGCTCAAATTCTAATTGCGAGAGATGGTAAAATTTTCTTTCATAAAGCATTTGGATATCATACTTATAAAAATGAAAGAAAGGTAAAAATTAATGATATGTATGATTTAGCTTCTTTAACAAAAATCTTAGCAACATTACCATTAATCATTCAAGAAGTTGACAGAAATGAGATTAATTTAGAAAATTCCATAAATGATTTAATGCCAGAGTGGTCATATACTAATAAAAAAGATATTCTTTTAAAAGATATCTTAACTCATTATGCAAGACTCATCCCTTGGATTCCTTTTTACCTTGAAACAAAAAGAAAATCAGGTAAACTTCAAAGAAAAATTTACAGAAGAAAAAAATCAGATAAGTTTAACAACAAAGTTGCTGAAAATATATTCATCAGAAATGATACCAAGCAGCAAATTATTAAGCAAATATTTGAAACTGATTTGAGAGATACTCTGGAAATGAAATATTCTGATTTTCCGTTTATAATGATGCAAACTTTTTTAGAAAAAAAATATAACAAAACCCTTGATATAGTTGTAAAAGAAAGAATTTTTGACAAAATGAATTTGAAAAGAACTATGTTCAATCCAAATAAAAACTCCACATTACATGATAATATAGTTCCCTCTGAAATTGACAATTATTTTAGAAACCAAGAATTAAAGGGTTATGTGCATGATATGGCAGCAGCCATGCTTGGTGGAATTGCTGGTCACGCGGGCTTATTTTCTAATTCATTTGAAGTTGCTTCATTAATGCAAATGTATTTAAATAAGGGTAATTACGATGGAAAAAATTTTTTTAGCTCTGAAACATTTGAAAAATTCAATAATTGCATTTATTGCCATAATGGAAATAGAAGAGGAGTAGGCTTTGATAAACCTCAAATTGAAGGATCAGGTTCAACATGTGGTTGTGTATCAAGTGATAGTTTTGGGCACTCAGGATTTACAGGAACCTACGCTTGGGCTGATCCTGAAGAAAAAATTATTTACGTTTTTTTATCTAACAGGACCTATCCATCAATGGATAATACATTATTAATAGATCACTCAATTAGAACTAGAATTCAGAAAATAATATACGACTCAATATTAATTAAAAAAAATAAAAATTGAAAATAGGTATTGTATGTTATCCTACTTATGGAGGAAGTGGTGTAGTTGCTACTGAGCTTGGTTTAGCATTAGCAAAAAAAGGAAATGAAATTCATTTCATATCCTACAAACAGCCTGTTCGATTAGATTTTTTGTCTGAAAAAATTTTTTTTCACCAAGTTTATGTTCCTGATTATCCACTTTTCAAATTTCAACCTTATGAACTTGCTCTTTCAAGCAAATTAGTAGATGTAGTTATGAATTATAATATTGATATTTTGCATGTGCATTATGCAATTCCTCACGCATATGCTGCATATATGGCAAAGAAAATGTTAGAGGGTAATTCTGTCAATTTACCTGTTGTTACAACTTTACATGGAACAGACATAACACTAGTAGGGAATCATCCATTTTATAAAAATGCTGTTAAGTTCAGCATTGATAATTCAGATTATGTAACTGCTGTTTCAAATAGTTTAAAAGTTCAAACTGAAAATATATTTAATACAAAAAAGAAAATTGAGGTTATACCAAATTTTGTTGATTTTTCAAAACATAAACTTCATAATAAAAATTGTAATAGAGATTTAATTGCCTCAAATGAAAAAAAAATAATTTCACATGTTAGTAATTTTAGACCTGTTAAAAGAGTTTTAGATGTAGTTAAAATTTTTCAACAGGTAAGAAAAAAAATACCTTCAAAATTAATTATGGTTGGAGATGGACCAGATAGGATAAAAGCAGAAAGTTACTGTGCAAAAATGGGATTTATTGATGATGTAAATTTTCTAGGAAATACTGAAATGATTTATGAGGTTTTGTGTTATTCTGATCTTTTTTTACTTCCTTCTGAAGCAGAAAGTTTTGGATTAGCGGCTCTTGAAGCTATGATGATGGAAGTTCCAGTTATTTCAACTAACGTTGGTGGGATTCCAGAGGTAAACAAAGATAAAGAAACTGGATTTTTATTTAATATTGGTGACATTAAAGGGATGTCAAAAAAGAGTATCGAAATACTGTCCAATGAAAACCAACTTAAAAGACTAAAGGCTCGAGCTAGATTAAATGCAAAAAAATTTAAGATTGAGGATGTTGTTGAAATGTACTTAGATGCTTACAAAAAAACTTTAAAATCAACTTAATTAGGGTTATAAATTTTTATTGCATTTTTAAAAATTTCTCTAATATTTAATTTCATTTTTTTTGTTTTAAAATTTAAATAAATTTCCATCTGGTCATCATAATGAGGTGAATTTTCGTCATCTGAATTACCATAAGCAAGAACTGATTCAATTTCTGGTCCATCTTTTGTAAATTTAACTATTTGAATGTATGACTCACCACTTACAATTTTTGTTTTCCCATTTAGGTGTGGTTTAGAGTGCATTGCAGTTACGACATCAGGAATACCAAAGGAAGGGTACTCTTTTGAACCTCGAACAATTTTTTGATAATCACCTAATTTTATTTTGGTATTTCCAAAGTATTTTAACATATACTTTTTTGTGTCATAAAGTGCATTAATAATATCTTTTTTTGAAAATATTTTTGGTGATTTTAATTTTTCATAATAAGGTCTCAATCTATGGTAAAAAATTAAAAAAGAACCAGCACCGTAGGAATCAGAATTAGCAACTTTATCCCAATTTTTAATTGAATTTAAAATTTTATCAGATAATTTATCATTTGTTGAATTAATTTGAAAGAGGGAATCTATATTCATGTACGAATAACTTAATTTTTTTGGTAACTTTTTGTCATATTTTAACCTTTTAAAATCATCGTAGGAAAATTTGTTCTTACTATCAATTAGAGTTTTGATTCTAACAGATCTATTGTTGTCGTATTTTTCAAATCCCATATTGTCTTCAAATAGATTCTCTGATGGATTTTCATCAATTGCAGTTGACTTAAAAGGGCTATGATTTGCATTGTATATATATCCAGACTCAGGTTGAATAACTTGGGGGAGATCTTGAATATTATATGTTGAATCCCATAAAGCTTCTTTAGTGTCTCCTTTAACAACACCTTTCCAATTAAAACCTTTTTTTCTCACAGGAATTAGTCCATTTGATATGTAAAAAATTGTGTCATATTTGTCTGCATATCCAATATTATATCCTGGTAAAGCTTTCATTTTTAAAATATTATAAAATTCATTGAATGATTTAGCTTTGTTCATTTTCCACCATTGTTCAAGTGCTCTTAGTTCTTTGGTTATAGGAGTTCTAATTGAATAATAACCTGATTTATTTTTAAGAGTAGGACCATAGATACTTTTGTAGTACTTTTTTTTCAATTTTATAGGTATTCCTAAAATTTTAATGTAAATATTTGCTTTATGAGTTTCAAGTTCAAGAATTTCATTATCTACCTTGTATTTTTTTTCTTTTTCATTTATAATATTAAGCTTATATGCGTCTGTTTTATCTGGTAAGTTAACTGTATGTGACCAACTCAAATAGTTATTTGTTCCGATTAATACTACTGGGCTACCAGGGAACAGCGCACCAAGTATATTAGTTCCCTCTTGGCTTACCAAGTGAGCCTCATACCAAGATACTGGTCCATCTAATGGTTGATGAGGATTAATAAGGAAATAAGTATTTCCGTCTAAAGTTTTTTTACTATTAAATGCAATAGTATTTGATCCGTTAGATTCATTCTCAATTAATGATGAATTAAAATTTTCATCAAATTTATTATCTAAAATTTTTTGAACCCAATATCCACCATTTGACGATAAAAAAAGTTGAAGTTGTGAATAGTTAGTCATTTTTTTTGGGGTTAAAGGAAATAAATCATTATGTAGAACTTTTTTAGGGTATTTTTTTGCATAATCATTAAGACCCTGAGCGTAAGCTTTTAAAATTTCTTTAAATTTTGAGGAAATTTGAATATCAAAATTTTTTTCAACTATTTTTTTTGATTGGATAAATTGAGAAACAAAGTCTGCTGGAATACCTTTTTTGCCCATGTATTTGCTTAGAATAGAATTTCCAGCCAGAAAACTCAGTTGAATTGTTTTAAAATCGTCCTCAGCATGAGCCCAAGCAAGACCATATGCAACCTCTTTATCAGTTTTGGCATATATATGAGGAACTCCAAAACTATCTCTTGCAATAGTTATTTCATTTGGATTGATTTGGCAAAGAAGAATATGAATTGAAAGGACGTTCAGATACATTATTTTACTTAATATTTTCATAGCTTTTATTGAAATTGTTAATTTATTAAAATATACATATACTTTTACTTAATTGTACATTAATTATAATGTAATTTTAGAAGATTGATAAAAAAAACCTAAAAACAAGTTTTTTTTTCAAAATTATGTAAAAATTAATAAATAGAGTTACATATATTTTTATTAGAAAGGGAAGTTTTATTATATTAGCTGCAATTAACAAAAATATCAAATATCAAATTATGCGAAAACTTATATTTAAGGCGACTTTTTTGTTGCTGATGATTTTCAGTGTTGTTGCATATGCACAGAACACTGTATCGGGTACTGTAGTTGATTCTGACGGTAATCCGATCCCTGGTGTAACTGTATTCATTTCTGGTACTTCTCAAGGTACAACAACTGATTTTGATGGTAATTATTCTATATCTGTTGAATCAGATCAAACTTTGGTCTTTTCAAGTTTAGGTTTTGCCACTCAAAGTTTTAATGTTGGAGACAATGCCTCTATCAATGTTTCATTGGTAGAAGCTGCTGAAGCTCTTGAGGAGATTATTGTAACTGGATATGGTACAGAAACCAAAAGAGAGACTACTGGTGCGATTTCAACCGTTAAGGCTCGTGATTTAAGCGTTATCCCTTCAGGTAACATCGAACAACAATTCCAAGGTAGAATTCCTGGTGTAACTGTTATTACTAACGGAGCTCCAGGTTCAACTAGTCAAATTAGAGTTCGTGGTTTTGGTTCATTTGGTGGAAACAATCCTTTATACGTAGTTGATGGTGTTCAAACGACCAACATTGACTATTTAGCTCCATCTGATATTGAATCAACAACTGTACTTAAGGATGCTGCTGCTGCTTCTATTTATGGAGCTAGAGCTGCTGGAGGTGTAATTGTTTTTACAACTAAGCAAGGAGAAAGATCTGCAAAGCCAACTGAGATAACTATTGATTATACTACAGGTATGGTTGATCCTAATGTAAGTGGTTCTCCAGAAATGTTAACTCCACAAGAGTTAGCTGATTACACTCACATTGCAGCTGTAAATAATGCTGCGGCTAATGGAACCGCCGTTACTTACACACACCCACAGTATGGAACTGCTGCTCAAGCAACTCTTCCTGACTATCTTTTTGTAAGTGGTCAAGGTAGTGGTTTAAATACCAGCCAAGTTGATTTTGCTGCTGTCCAAGCTTTATATGATGCTGATCCCGTTAGCACATTTTTGATTAAAACGAATAAAGCTGGTACTAAATGGTATGATGCTATTACTGATACTGCCTTTGTACAAAGATTAGGTATTGGATTCCAAGGTGGAAGCGAAAAAGGAAGATTCTACATTGGTTTAAGTACTTTTTGGAATGAAGGTATACTTATTAATAACGAGTTGAGAAGACACTCTTTAAGAGTTAATTCTGAATATGATATTACTCCTTTCCTATCTGTCGGTAACAATACTCAGGTAACTTATAGACAAAATAAATCTACAGGTGCTGGAGGAAGCATTGAGTCTGCTGACGACGAGTCTCAAATTTTAGCTGCTTACAGGATGGCTTCTGCAATTCCTGTTTATGATGAATTTGGAAGTTTTGCAAGTACAAAAGCTCAAGGTTTTAACAACGGTAGGAATCCTGTTAGGATTTTAACTAATAATGGTAATAATGACAACTCATGGAGTCTATATGCTACTGGAAATGTTTATTTTGATTTTCACCCAATTGAAGATCTTAATATAAGGACTAGTATTGGTGGTAATGTAGGTTTATCAAACTATGTTAACTATGGTTACAGATATCTAGGTGACTCTGAGCCTCAAAACAGTAATAACTTTGGTGAAGGTTCAGCTCACAGTACCTCATGGCAGTGGACAAATACTGCAACATATCAAAAATCTTTTGGTAATCACAACGCAAAGATTTTAGTTGGTATTGAAGCTTTAAATACTGGCTATGGTAGAAGTCTAAATGCAAGTGGTATTAATCCATTCTCAATGGATGTTAACTATGTAAATATGAGTACTGTTTCTAACCCTGTTGTTAATAGTAACTTATTTAATGGTGTTCAATTTTATTCTCAGTTCGGTAAATTAGACTATAATTTTTCTGAGAAGTATTATTTAAGTGCTACATATCGTAGAGATGGTGCATCGAGATTTGGTAGTAATACTAGATACGGTACTTTCCCATCTTTTTCTGCCGCGTGGAGAGCTACTGACGAACCATTTTTACAAGGTATTGCTTGGTTAGATGAATTAAAAGTCCGTGGTGGATGGGGAGAAATGGGTAACTCTAATAATGTTGACCCTGCTAACCAATTTAGTTTATTTGGTCAAAGTAAGGCTAGAAGTTACTATCCAATTGGAGGAGGTAACAATGGTGCTACTGCAGGTTATTTTACAAGCCGTATAGGTAACCCTGATGCTAAGTGGGAAACTAGTGAAACTACAAATATTGGTTTTGATGCAACATTATTCAACGGTAAATTAGATGTTATTGTTGATGTTTGGAACAAAGAAACTAAAGATCTTCTTTATACACTTACTCTTCCAGGTATTTCTGGTAATAGCGCAAGTGCACCTGCTGTTAACATTGCTAATATGAAAAACAGTGGTATTGATATGTCTTTTGTACATAGAGGTTCTTTAAGTGGTGGTGAGCTTGGGTATGAAGTTACATTAAACGCTGCTACTCTTAAAAACGAGATCGTTGCTTTAGCTCCTGGTATTACATATTTTAGTGGAAATACATATAGAGGAAACCAATACGTGAGAAATGCTATTGGTCAACCATTATCATCTTTCTATTTATATAAAACTGATGGATATTTTGATAATCAAGCTGAAATCGATGCTCATGCAACTCAAAGTGGTGCTGGTATAGGTAGGTTTAAGTATGTTGATACAAACGGTGATGGAGCAATTACTCCTGATGACAGACAGTTTTTAGGAAGTCCTGTTCCTGATTTCACTGGTGGTATGAATCTTAATCTAAGCTATGGAAAGTGGTCATTCAATGCTTACTTGTATGCTAGCTTAGGTGCTGAAATATTACATCACGCTAAGTGGTATACAGGACTTTTCCCATCTTTTGAAGGAGCTGGAAAAAGTGTATTAGCTAAACAATCTTGGACTCCTGCTTTAGGTGATAGTGCTGGTGCTCCTATATGGGAGAGTGCTTCTAACTTAAGCACAAATGCTGGTCCTAATGATTGGTATATGGAAGATGGTTCTTATTTGAGAATTCAAAATATATCTGTTAATTATGATTTCGATCGTTCTTTAGTAGAGAAAATTGGATTTAAAGATTTAAGAGTATCTTTACAAGCAAATAATATTGCAACATTCACGAAGTATTCTGGACAGGATCCTTCAATTGGTGGTGCTGACACTAGTTTTGGTATTGATGTGGGTAATTACCCTGTTACACCAAGCTACATGTTATCGATAAACATAAGAAAGTAATTAATAAAAATTAATATGATGAAAATTAAGAAAATGATGAATATGATAAATATGAAAATAAAAACTATATCATTAGCTTTTGTTTCACTAGCTATGCTAAGTGTTTCATGTAATGATGAGTTTTTAGAAATCGGAGCAACAGGTTCTTTAGCTGAGGCTCAGATGGTAACTCAAGAAGGTATTGATGGAGTTTTAATTGGTGCCTATTCTGCTCTTAATGGAGTTTTTGGAAATAGATTTGAGGCTCCCAGTCACTGGGTAACTGGATCTGTTGCTGGAGGTGAATTTAACAAAGGAACTGACCCTGGAGATTATTCTTCAATTAATCCAGTTCAACGTTATGATTACCCAACTACACAAGGTGACTTAAATAACCTATGGAGAGGTAGATATGAAGGTGTTGCTAGAGCAAATAAAGTTTTGTCTTTATTAGCAGCTTCTGAGGGCCTTCAGCCTGCTACTAAAACTAGATATGAAGCAGAAGCTAAAATGCTTAGAGCTCATTTCTATTTTGACTTAAAAAAGCATTTTAACAACATTCCTGTATTTGATGAGACTGTAGCTGCAGCTGATCTTGCAACATTAAAGAATGATGGTGATGCATGGGCTCAGATTGAGTCTGATTTAACATTTGCTGCTGCTAATCTTCCAGCAACTCAATCACAGTTAGGTAGAGTTAATAGCTGGGCTGCGAAAGCATTATTAGCAAAGGCTCATTTATTTCAAGGTGAATATCCACAAGCTGAAACATTATTTGATGATGTGATTGCTAATGGTGTTACTCCTGCTGGTGAAAAATATGCTTTATTAGATGATTTTTCTCAGATTTACAATGCTGAGTTTGATAATCATGCTGAGGCAGTATTTGATGTTGAGTCTGCTATGAATACTGGTAGTACTCAAAATGCTAATTACTTTGATGACTTAAACTATCCATATAACACTGGTCCTGATGGTCCTGGTAACTGCTGTGGATTTTTTCAGCCAAGTTTTCAGTTTGCAAATAAATTTAGAACTAAAGATGGTTTACCATTGTTAGATGGTTCATATAATAGTCCTGCAAATGCTTTAAAGAACGACTATGGTATTAATTCAGGTGATGCTTTTACTCCAGACGCTGGTGAAGTAGACCCTAGGCTAGATCATACTGTTGGTAGAAGAGGTATCCCTTATCTAGACTGGATAGCACATCCTGGTAAGGCATGGATTCGTTCTCAAGTGTATGCTGGTCCTTATTCTCCAAAGAAATATGTATATTATAAATCTCAGGAGGGTACATTTACTGATGCTAGTTCTTGGACTAGAGGATACGCTGTAATGAATTATACAATTATTCGTTTTGCTGATGTTTTATTAATGGCTGCTGAAGCTAAAATCCAAAATGGTAAGTTAGCTGACGCTTTAGCTTTAGTTAATCAAGTTAGAAACAGAGCTGCTAAGTCAGAGCATTGGGTGAAAAATCCTGATGGAACTAACGCTGCAAATTATAAAATTGCTCCTTACGCTTCATTTGATAGTAAAGAAGATGCCCTTAAAAAACTTATGATGGAGAGAACTCTTGAATTAGGTGGTGAAGGACATAGATTCTTTGACCTAGTAAGATGGGGAACAGCAAAAGCTGAATTAGATGCTTATTTGCAGTACGAATCATCACAAGGTTTAACTACTAAGTTTGGTGGTGCTTCATTTACATCTGGTAAGAGCGAATATTATGCGATACCTCAACAACAAATTGATATTGTTAATGGTGGTGATGCAGGTGTAGTATATACTCAAAACCCTGGTTACTAAACACTAGTAATTAGTTCAAAAAAAAGGGAGTCTTAACAGATTCCCTTTTTTTTTTTAGTATATTCGCTGACTCTTGAAATTTATCTTAAAATGATAAAAAAACTATTTTTTGTATTTAGTTTATTTTTGTTTTTTCAGTGTACTATCAATGAAAAAAATGGTTTTGAAAATATTTCTTCAAACCATTCAAATATTCTATTTAACAATATTTTAATTGAAAACGATTCAATTAATATACTAGATAATGAGTTTTTTTATAACGGAGCTGGGCTAGCCTTAGGAGATTTCAATAATGACAGCTTAGTTGATGTTTTTTTTGCAGGAAATCAAGTTGATAATAAATTATATTTAAATAAAGGAAATCTTGTTTTTGATGATGTAACAGATATTTCTAATCTGAATAAATCAGATAATTTAATTTGGTCATCAGGGGTAAATGTAATAGATATTAATAATGATAATTTACAGGATATTTATGTTTGTAATACATTAAGAAAAGACTCTAATCTTAGAAAAAACATGTTATATATTAATCTTGGTATAAATGAAAATGGGATACCTGTTTTTGAAAACCAAGCTGAAAAATATGGATTAGATGATTCTACATATTCCTCACATGCTCAATTTTTTGACTATGATAACGATGGTGATTTAGATTTATTTATTGGTGTAAATAGAATAGAGGGTATTGACCCTAATGTTTTTAGAAATATTCATGATGATAACAAAGTTTTGAGTATTGACAAATTATATGAAAATATAAAAATAGACTCATTAGAACATCCTTATTTTATAGATGTTACTAAAGAAGCTGAAATTAAGTTTCATGGTTACAGCCACAGTACAATTATAAATGATTTTAATCAAGACGGATATGCTGACATTTATGTAGCTAATGATTATTTAAGTAGTGATTTAGTATATATAAATAATAAGAACAAGACATTTACTAATAAGGCTGGTGAAATGTTTAAACATTTTAGTCTAAGTTCAATGGGTAGTGATATTTCAGACATAAATAATGATGGAAAATTAGATTTATTTGTCTCTGAGATGCAACCTTATTACAACAAAAGAAAAAAGTTGTTTCAAAAAGGCACTAACTATCAAAGAGAGATTTTGACAAAGAGGTATAACTACGAGTATCAATATACTAGAAATACATTGCAACTTAATAATGGAATTAATAAAAAAACTGGGTTACCTATATTTAGTGAAATTGGAATGTTTTCAGAGGTTC
>PACV01000048.1 GCA_002702875.1 Flavobacteriaceae bacterium | reverse complement strand
TAAAATATTTTTATTTGAGAAATCTAATTTTTCATTGTAAAAATTATCAAAATTTATTCCATGTCCTATAACTTGAATTTTTTTAAATTTAAAAGGAAAAGAGTACTTGGATGCAGTAACGATATTGTTCGCCAATACAGAAGATAAAAAAAGTATTAACCACTTTATGCCAAACTTTGGACCAGCATGTGTGAACCATAAAGTAGTCTTTATATTATTTTGTGAAAGATAAAATTTTGCAATTAAGTGCTGCAAAGGTGCCATGTGTGCAAAACAGTGAGAGTATTGATTATTTTTAATGAGTTCCTTGGTAATTTTATTAAGTATTTTTAATTGATGAATTTTTGAATAACTTGAATCGTTTTTATTTACATAATGCAAACTGACATTTTCATTTAGCTTGTATTTTTTTCCAACTTTTAATGTGATAACATCAACTTTTAAATAATTTAATGAAAGTTCATTTATCCATTTTTGAGTAAATGCTAAGGATGTATTTTCAGCGTCAACACCTAGATTCAAAATTAAGAGTTTATTATTCATTTAATTCCATCATTTTAATTAAGTTGTCCCAGTTTTTGACAAAAGTTCCACTCCCAGATAGGGATTTTGATAATTTATAAGATTTATTACTTAAATCTAACCAAATATTTTTATCTTGATATAGAGTTCTAATTTTCTCTTCAATTTCTTCTTTGGAATTTAGGTTGTAAACTAAGGTTCCACCATTAGTAAAAAATGGATTGTATATTCCATCAATGTTTGATGCAACAGAGGGCAATCCACATAATCCAGATTCGATTAGAACCCTTGGTAAGCCTTCTGAACTACTTGCCATAAGTAGAATTTTTGATGAATTCATATAATTTGCGACATCTTGTTGATTTACTTTATTAAAAAACAAAACATTTTTTTGCAAATTGTATTTTTCGATATGTGTATTTATTTTTTTAAAATAATTTTCATCTTCTATTTTTCCTATAAGTTTGAATTTAATATGAGGATTTTCAATTAAAAAATCAGTACAAGATTCAATTAAAAAATCGACACCTTTTCTTTTTATTATATTTCCAACAAACAGTAAGTCTTCACGCGAACGTAAGTTGTCATTTGAAAATATAGAGCTATCAACCCATGCAGGAAAATTATAAATTTTTAATTCTGAATTATATTTTTTAAAATAATTTGAATTTTGTTCACTAACTCCTCTAAGTATATCTACATGTTTAAAAACAAATTTAACTATAAACTCTGTTAAAAAAATAAATCTTGAAATTAACATAGAATCACGTTGTGCAACTAATTGATTTCTAAAATCACCATGGTTTTCTATAATTATTTTTATTTTTTTTCTAAAAATAATTTTTAATAGAACTGGGTTCAATGCTGCAATAGGTTCTTTTGCAGATACTATCGTTATATTGTTCTCATTAATAAATTTATTTAGTTTGAAGATGCTTAAGAAGTAAAATTTTATGTATTTATAAAGTAGAGACTTTGGTAATTTCAAGTATTTTATTTTTACAATGCCAAAATCGATTTCATTCACCCTCTTACCAAAAGTAAAAACGTATATATTAAATTTAGTATTCAACTCTTTAAATTTATTTTGATCACTTTTAGAAAGCTCAAATCCATAATCTGTTGTACCCAAAAATAAAAGATTTATTTTACTCATACTTTTTAAAACTTTCTATTGTGCTGATATATTCTTGAAAGTTTTTTTCTTTGTTAAATTTTTCTTCAAGTAATAAACGCGCTGAATATTTCTTAGTTGTGTTTTCTTCGTAATTTGTAAGTAAATTTGATACTTTCATTGCAATATCATCTTCAAGTGGATACTTTCCATCGATTAAATCAACAGTCCAACCATTCTTATCATCCATAAGAATTTCATTTGTTCCACCAATAGGAGTAGAAATAATTGATAAATTATGACTAATTGCTTCAAGTAAAGTATGTGGCAAGCCTTCATATCCAGATGCTTGAATATAAATATCAGATTTTTGATAGATTTTATCTAATTCATTACTATCCAATTGCCCAGTAAAATTAATATATTCAACTAAATCATTGCTCTTAACTAGTTCTTCTAATTTATTTCTTTCAGGTCCATCTCCGACAATTTGCAAATTAAATTTTTTTGTTTTAGAAGAATTCAGTATTTTCATAGAAAGTATGATTCGATCAATATTTTTAAATGGTGCTAATCTTCCTACTGTAATTAAATTTATTTCCTTTCTGACAGATAGCTTGTCTTCTTCTTTTTTGAGTGACTCAATATTATAATTTAGTAATTTTGTACCATTATAAATCACCTTTATATTTTCATTTTTTGCACCCCATTTATTAACTACAGATTTTAAATGTTTTGAGGGAGTTATTACCAAGTCAGCTTTTTTTGTTGTCCATCCTCTTGAAAATTTTGCAAACTCTAAATGTAGGCTATGCTTATTTTCTTGAAATTCATCGAAAGCATCATTTGTAAGATTTAAATTTCTTCCTCTTTCCCAAGCCCAATCTCCAACTACTTTTCTTAAAACTTGTTTTCTTAAGAAAATATTTGCTAAATAGCTTTCCATAGGTAGTCCATTAACAAATATAAGATCGGAATTTTTTCCAATAGAAATTATCTTTAATATAGTTTTTAACCATCTATAAATTAATTTTTGTCTTCTTTTAATTCTGTGAACATTAAATATAAAATTATTATCATTTTCATATATTGAATCAGATAGACAAATAACTTCAACTTCGTAATTATTTTCTACTAATTTTTTAGCGATTAATGGTACAAAAGTCGCAGGTCCACCTATATCAGGTGGGAAAATCCCTACAACAATTAATATCTTCATAAATTTATTTGTTTAGATTTACCCTGTAATTTATTATTTCTTCTATCATTTCTTCCAGTTTTTTACTTGGTTTGATACCTGTCAGAGAAACTATTTTATCTATACCCGGCGTTCTTCTCATAGGGTCTTCAAAAGCCTTACCGTACTCCTCTTCATGAGATATAAATTTTATCTTTGATGATGAATTTGTTTTAAAAATTACAAGTTCTGCTAATTCTTTAATACTTATTTCTTCAGGTTGACCTATATTAAATATCTCTCCATAGGGTTCTATCAAAGCTAATTCTCTAAAATAATTAACTACATCTCCGACCCATGTAAAAGATCTTGTTTGTTCACCAGTTCCATGAATTATTATTTCATCTCCTTTTATAGCTGCATCAACAAATTTAGGCACTACCATACCAAATTCTGAGGATTGATTGGGGCCGATTATGTTAAAAAGTCTTACTATTATTGGATTTAAATTTCCATCATTATATTCTGCTAAAGCCATAAACTCATCAATAAGTTTTGAAGTAGCATATGACCATCTCAACTTTGTAGGTGGACCTAGCAAACTTTTAGTTTCTTCGGTCCATATTTCATCTTCTGAGACACCATATACTTCTGATGTTGATGTAATTAATATTGGAATATTTAATTTTGAACAAACGTTAAATATTTTATGAGTTGCTTCAATATTAGTATTTAAAGCTTTACTAACATTATCCATTATATATTTGACTCCTACTCCAGCTGCTAAGTGAAAACAGAAGTCATAACTACTTAATTGTTTTTCTAAATCTTCAACATCTTCAATTCTTGAATCAATAATGTTTATGTTTTCAAGGTGTTCGATATTTTTAAAAGAACCTGTAGAAAAATCATCAATAATTAAAATTTCTTTGGTACCATTTTCAAAAAGATGCTCAGCAAGATTTGAACCAATAAACCCAGCACCACCAGTGATTATGACCTTCTCTAAATTATTTTTCATATTCAAATTTAAATTTAATATCTTTCATTTCATTTACGTACTTTAAATACCATTTGATGGTCTCTGATACCCCAATTTCAATGGAAGTAGTTGGCTTCCAATTTAATTGATTCATACGATCCAAATTTGGTATTACTACATCTACATCCTTGAATGCTCTTGGTTGGTAATCTATTTTACTTTTTTTATTTAGTTCACTTTCTATTATTGAAATTACCTTATTCAAGCTAACAGTTTTATCAGATCCTATATTAAAAATACCACTTTCTTCAGTTAAAAATAATGTCTTAAGTCCTTTTATTACGTCATCAATATAAGTAAAAGATCTTTTTTGATGACCATCTCCATAAAGTAAAATTTCTGTGTCAGAATAAATCCAGTGAATAAATCTTAGAATTGACATGTCAGGTCTTCCAAATGGACCATATACTGTAAAAAATCTTGGTATTTGTATACATGTTCCAGTGCCATCAAGAATTGTTTTTGCCATAAGTTCACCTGATATTTTTGAAGTAGCATACACAGAAGGGGGAGGATATTTTTCATCGTGGTTTTCTTTCATAGCACTTTCACCACTATCTCCATAGACTGAAGAAGTAGACGCAATTAAAAACTTTTTTATTTCCTCTTTTTTGACATATTCAGCCAAATTTGCAGTTGATACAGTATTGTCCAATATATACTTTTTAGGATCTCTAAAACTTTGTCTTACACCAGCCCTTGCAGCTAAATGCACAACAATGTCGATTTTTTCTCCCTCAATTTCTTTGTAGCTATCTTGATTTGATAAATCTAAATTTTTAAACCTAAAATTCTCACTACTGTCTAAATCTTTTAATCTGAGTTTTTTTAAATTATTATCGTATGCATTATTTAGGGAATCCACCCCTAAAACTTTAGCTTCTTTGTTTTGAATTAAATTTTTCGCTAAATTATATCCAATAAATCCTGCAGAGCCTGTAATTAATATTTTTTTCACTTAGATAATGATAATAAGATAAAAATTCTTTTATCTTATTAAATAATTCTTAACTTCTAACTTAAATAAATTAAACTAATTATGATGGTTACCAAAACCCACACTAAAAACATTCCGAATGATATTGTTGTAATCATTCCAACTTATAATGAATCAACAAATATATCAACACTACTAGACAAATTAAGTATGGCGCACGAAGTTTTCGATATACTAATTGTTGATGACAATTCACCAGATGGAACGTCAAAAATTGTTGAAGAAAACTATGTAAGAAATTTAAAAACTATTCACCTACTCAAACGTGACCAAAAACTTGGCCTTGGCTCTGCCTATAGAGATGGTTTTAAATGGGCCCTTAAAAAAAAATATCAACACTTTGTTGAAATGGATGGCGATTTTTCTCACACTTTTGATGATTTAATGCATATGCTTACATTTAAAGATAAATATGATCTCATAATTGGTAGTCGTTATATTGAGGGAGGAAAGACCGAGGGATGGAGTAGGAGTAGAAAGCTACTCTCTGTAGTAGCAAATTTTGTTGCTAAATTACTTCTAGGAATAAAAGTTAATGATATGACAAGTGGGTTTAGGATTTATTCAAGAGATTGTTTAGAAGATATAAATTACTATGATACGAAGTCAAATGGATATGCATTCCAAATAGAAATGACGCTACTAGCTTGTATGAATAAAAAATTAATTAAAGAAGTTCCAATCACTTTTTACGAGAGAGATTTAGGGGAATCTAAAATGTCTAAAGATATTGTTTTAGAAGCTGTGAAATTTTTAATTTTTACAAAATTTAAAAAAACTAAAAATGATAAATAAAGTTAAGTCCAACTATATTTATCTAATATTTCTTATTCCTCTATTTCCTCATTATGAAACTAATGTAAGCAACATACACTTTGATGATATTCCTATAATTTTATATTTAATATCATTTATGTTTTTTGTTAATAAAAAAGAGGTCTTTCAAGAATTAAAAAATTTTCTGCCATTGTTTGTTTTTATAATCTATCTTTTGTTTCAGAATTTGTTGATTTATTCTGAAACAATTAACACTGAAGTTTTTAGATATATATTTTATTTGTTGATATTTATTCATATTTCACAACTTAAAAAAGAAAATTTTAATTTTAAAAAAGCGCCTATGCTTCTTTTTTATTTTTTTGCAACATTTTCAATTTTTAGTTATTTCTTAAAATTAGATTTTGGTACAGATTCTTATAATTACTGGAATATAGGACTAAATTTAAACGAATGGGGATTTACTCCTGGAAGAGTTAACGGTTTGCAAGCAGGTGGCCCTAACAGTTTCGGTGACCTTATTTGTATTTTTGGTTTATATACTCTTGTTAATACAAAAAATTCTTACAAGCCAGCCGTAATTATCTGTGCTATTGTTGCATGTTTCTTTACCTATTCTCGATCTTCACTTTTAGTTTTAATTTTTTTTATAGTTGTATACATATTTTCTCAATCTGATTGGAAAAAGAATCTAGGAGTGGTTTTACTGTCTTTATTAGTCATATCTAACTTTGGATTTGTTGACAGATTTTCTTCGGAAAGAGAGACAGAAGGAATTCAAGATAGAATACAAATGCAGACCGCAACTGCAGGATTCCTATCAAACTCAGAACCACTAGAGTTAGCTTTTGGAAATGGATTTAACAACATTGGAGTTGTTAATGATAAAGTGGGGGATATCGAAGAGTTTAATGAAGAGCTAAGAGTTACTGGTCCTCATAATTCCTATTTATTTTTGATTCTTAAATACGGAATTATAGGTACCGTAGTTTATTTTTTTATTTTTTTAAAATTAATAAAAAAAATTTTTAGTGTAAATCTAAAAACTTCACTAACAAGTAGTTCAACCTTGAGCATATTGGCTTTTTTAACCTTAGGTCTAGCCAGTGATTTGCTTCATAACCATACTGTTGTTTGGTTTCTATATTATTTACTTTGTGATGTAAATGAATAATTCAAAAATTTTATTCGTAATGCCAACTTTAAAAAAAGATGGTGCTGAGGTACAAATTGCTAATTTAATTTCTTATTTTAAACATTTTCAAATTGATATATTTACTTTTGATTTATACAAAGAGGGAGATTCAATTATAAATCAACTTGATGGAATTAAAATATTCACTAACCATGGTCTATCAACCATAGTTTCACTAAATAAAGTTATAAATGAGAACAATTATGAAATAGTCCATAGTCACTTACCTAAAGCAGATTTTTATGTTGGACTATTGAAATTTTTTGGTAATAAATTTAATCACATAATAACTGTCCATGCACAATATGGAGATCGTACAGGAGAATCAAAAATTAAATATTTTATCTTTAATATTTTCTGGAAGGCGTTTCTGAACAAATCCGATGGCATTATTGCTATATCTCAAAAAATTAATAAGTGGCTTACAAATAATAAGAGTATTGATGAAAATAAAATTGCAACAATTCACTATGGAATAAAAATAGATAAGCAGATAAAAAAAATAAATAATAAAAAAATTGTTGGAATGGCAGCACGTATGCTTCCCTGGAAAGGTTGGGATAAAGTAATAGAGACAGCTTCTATATTAAATGAATTAAACCCAAATTATAAATTTTTACTTGCCGGATCTGATGACCAAAATTATAAAAGTGAATTGCAGGATTTAATAGAGAATAAAAATTTAGTTGATATGGTTTTATTGCATGATCATTATTCAAATATTGAAGAATTTTTTTCAAAAATTGATTTATTTTTGTTTTTGTCAGAATCTGAAGGTTTTGGTCTTGTGGTCTTAGAAGCTATTCAAAATAATACTCCAGTTGTCTGCTCTAACATTGAGCCTCTTAGTGAATTTGTTGACAATTCTCATGGAACTTTAGTTGATAGAAACAACGTACAAGAAATTGCAAACCTTATAAATTCAATATTTTCAAGTGATGAACTACTTAACAAAATACAGATAAAACAAAAAAATAAAATAGTTAAAGAATTTTCAATAATCTCAACAGCTAAAAAATATGAAAATTATTATATAAACCTCCTAAATAATTAACTTACATTTAGTATTAAATTGTGAATATTTTGGTTGTAGGTGGAGCCGGCTATGTTGGTGGAGGCATTGTAGATAAATTAAAGAAAAATCACAATGTTACCGTTTATGATTCATTGATTTATGAAGAGTCATACCGTAAAGATGTAGATTTTGTTTATGGAGATATTAGAGAACAAAAAAAACTTCTTCCTCTCTTGGATAAATGCGATGCTGTAATTTGGTTAGCTGCTTTAGTTGGAGATGGTGCTTGTGCTATTAATCCTGAATTAACATTTGAAATCAATTCAGACTCTGTAAAATTTTTAGCAGAAAATTTTAATAAAAGAATAGTTTTTCTTTCTACATGTTCTGTTTACGGTGCCCAAGAGGGTTTATTGGATGAGTCATCTACAATTAATCCATTGTCAGCATATGCTACTTCAAAAGTAAAAGCTGAAGATTACTTAAAAGACTCAAATGCAATAATTTTTAGATTGGGAACATTATTTGGTATAAGTGATGAGTTTTCTCGAATTCGGTTAGATTTAGTAGTGAATATATTAGTTACTAAAGCTTTAACTGAGGGTAAGTTAACAGTATTCGGAGGAGATCAATGGAGGCCATTACTGCACGTAATTGATGTAGCAAATGCTATAGATCACACAATAAATTTGAAAACAACTGGAATTTACAATCTTCATTATGAAAATTTTAAAATTATAGATATTGCCAATGCAATAGTTGAAAGAATTCCTTCAGCTTCAATCGAAACAACACCAATGAAGTTTCAAGATGCTAGAAACTATCAGGTTTCAAGCGAAAAATTATTTCAAGATACTGGTTTTAAAGCATCAACAAACCTATTACAAGGCATTGATGAAGTGTTCAATTTAATTTCAAATAATAGAATAAAAGATGTATCTCACAACAGATATTCAAATCAAAATTTTTTAGAAGAACATGGGGTATCTTAATGAAATCTTTGTCAGAACCTTTTATTTATGATAAAGAGGAATCTGAAGACCATAGAGGATCTCTAGAGTACTATAACACTCTTGAACTTGACCCTTACAAAAGGTTTTATATTGTTACAAATCCACAAAAAGGAACTGTTAGAGCTTGGCACGGTCATAAATTAGAAACAAAACTCGTGAGGGTTTTAAAAGGTAGATTTACAATTTTTACAATTAAAATTGACAATTGGGAAAACCCATCTAAGAATCTCGTTCCAAACAAATATGAAATGAATGAAAATTCAGGGATACTTTATATTCCTCCTGGATATGCAAATGGTGCAATTAATCTAGATGAAAATGGAAAAATAATGTATTTTTCTTCATCAAATTTACTTGAATCAAAGGAAGATGACCATAGATTTGAATCTAAGTTTTGGAATCCATGGGAAGAATATTCTCCGGAAATATATGAGTAACAATAAAATATTAGTTCTCGGTTCAAACGGTATGTTGGGAAAAATGATTTCACTTTACCTTGATTCATTTAAAGATTTGGACATTACATTAACATCTAGAAATTCTACTGAATTTATAGAGAAAAATTTTGGAGGGAAATATTTAAAATTTGATGCAATAGGTGACAATATTAATTCAATCATTAACAAAAAGAATAAATTTGATTACGTCATAAATTGTATAGGAGTTATAAAGCCAAAAATTAATGAAAAAGACAATAATTCTGTAAATGAAACAATCTCATTAAATTCATATTTACCTAGTGATTTACAACTAGTTGCTGCTGAAGACGATATTCGTTACATCCAGATTGGTACAGATTGTGTTTTCTCTGGTAAAACTGGAAAATATGTTGAAAATTCATTCATGGATGCAGAAGATTTATATGGAAAATCAAAAATTGTTGGAGAGATTGAGAGCACAAATAAACTCTTAATTAGATCAAGTATTGTTGGGCCTGAAACTGGTAAAGGAAATTCACTTATGAATTGGTTTTTGAAAAACGAAGCAAGAATTGTATCAGGATTTAAAAACCATAAATGGAATGGAGTAACAACATTAAATTTTTCCAAAATTGTAGAGGGAATTATTAGAAATGATAATTATACATTCAGAACTCAACATTTAGTTCCTAAAAATACAATTTCAAAAGCGGAGCTTTTAGAAGAGTTCAAGAAAAATTTTAAAAAAGACATAGATATTAAACATGTTGATGCCGAGAATATAGTTGACAGGACTTTATCAACTAACAATCAAAAATTAAATGAAAATCTTTGGCAATTAGCTGGCTATAAAAACATACCCACTGTTCAAGAAAATATAGAAGAACTAGCAAATTCCAAATTTTCTCATAGAATAATTAACTAGTATGAAAGATTTAGCAATTGTATTAGGCATAAGACCTGATGTGATTCGTGCGAGTAAAATTTTAAAATTATTGGAAAATCAGAATGAAATTGATTTTGATTTTTTGTGGTCAGGTCAACATTATTCAGAAAACATGAAAGATACTTTTTTTACTCAACTTAATGTTCCTAGGCCAAATTTTGAATTCAGCGTTGATAAATCAAACGACTCAACTATTGTTTCATCTACAATTGAAAATTTATATAAACATTTTGAGACTAACAAATATAAAGCCGTAGTTTTTCTTGGTGATACCAACACAGTTATGGGTTCTGTTGCAGCTGCACAGCATAATATTCCAATAGTTCATATTGAGGGCTGTATGAGATCTTATGATTGGAGAATGCCTGAAGAAAAATATAGAACTGTAATTGATCATCTATCTGATAGGATATACGCATATTTAGATAATTATAAAACTCAAGGTTTAAATGAAGGAATTAGTGAAAATATAATCAAGGTAACTGGCAACCCAATTGTAGATATAATAAATGAAAATTCAAAAATTTTTGATTCTGGTGTTGACTATCTTGATGATGAAGTTTTAAGCCTATCCAATGAAAATTTTGTGTTAGTTACTTGTCACAGAAGAGAAAATATTTTAAATGAAGATAGTTTGAAAAACATTATTTCTTTGTTAAACACCATAGATGATAGAAATATCATTTTTCCAATGGGATACAAAACTCAGGAAGTTCTCAAAAATTCAAACATTCAACTAAATACGAATATAAAAGTATTAGATCCAATTGGCTATCTTGAATTCATGTATTTACTTAAAAATTCAAATTATGTTGCAACAGATTCTGGAACTGTGGTTGAAGAAGCTTGTATACTAAATGTACCATCTATCCAGATGCGCTACTCAACAGAAAGACCAGAGGTCTATGATGTAAGAGCATCTGTTAAATTTGATCCAACAAATAATCTTGTTGATTCTAATGAGGTTATTGGAGCTGTAATGAATTTAAATAGAGGTTGGAGCCATCCATTTGGCGATGGTAATTCATCAGAGATTATTGTTAAAGATTTGATTGAACTAAGCAATTCAAATACTTTTAAAAGACATTCGCCTAAAGACTATCCATTTGACACTAGTAGGTCATTTAAGGAATGAATCGAATATTATTTCATTCTCTAACAATTCCTCCAGATCAAGTATCTACTGGTAAATTGGTAGCAGATATAGCATCAAAATTTAAAGAACATGATATTGATATTCAAATTTTGGCTTCAACTCCACAGTATCGATTCGACTCCAAAAAGTTTACAGAAGAAGGTTTAAATAAAATTAGTAAAAATATTTATACTTCAATCTACAAAAATGTAACAATAACTCATCTATCTGCCTCTAAACGCTCATTTAGCAGGGCAAAAAGATTTAGTCAGTGGATTAATTATCACATCAGATCAATAATTTTTTTGATCAAAAACAGAAAAAATTTTGACACTATTTTTATATTCAGTTACCCACCAACAATGAATTTGATAGCTATCTTCACCAAAAAAATTCTTAGAAAAAAAACAATTTATTCGATTTGGGAACTTTATCCTGAAATCGCTCAAAAATTAAATGAGCTTAACTCAAATTTATTACTTAAGTCTTTTAAAACTGTTGATAATTTTTGTCTAAAAACAATTGATGAAATAGTTGTTAACTCAAATGAGTTGAAACAGTATCTTATAAAAAATAGAGGAATTAATGATAACAAGATTAGTGTTATTTATCATTTTGCTAACGAGTCAGAAAGTCCTCCGAGTGAAATAATAAAAAATGAAATAATGTACGCTGGAAATCTTGGTACGCCTCAAAATCTTGAATCTTTTTTAAATTTATTTTCTGAATCTTCAAATAAATATCAAATAACTATCTTTGGTGGAGGAAGTCAATATGAAAAAATTTCTGGATTTGAATCGGAAAAAATCAATGTAAATCCATTTGTTTCAAGAGACCTTTTAGTGGAGCTAACAAAGGATATACCATTTGCACTAGTTTCTTTATCGCCAAATATAACTGTAGAGGGATTTCCTGGAAAAACATTCGATTATCTTAAAATGAATAAAATTTTAATAGGTTATTCTAATCCGGAATCAAGTCTTGCAAATTTTATTGAAAAATATAATTTAGGTATAAATATTTCTCCAAATGATGTTGAATTGGATTCTAAATTAAAAATATTTGATGATAAAAAAAATATTGAACAAATTTATAAAAATATAACAAAAATTAATAATGAATTTGCCAATGTAGATGCGGTAGCAAATCAATATATAAATCTTATTTAATTTGCACCTCTTTTACTCAAAACAGAAGAAATTGTTTTTAAGATGATTTTAATGTCATTTAGAATTGAATAAGAGTCAATATACTTTAAGTCCCAAAAAAGACGTTCTTGTAAACTCAAATCTAATCTACCTTGCACTTGTGCTAAACCAGTAATTCCAGGTAAAACAGAATGTCTTTTTTCATTATATTTTCCATATAATTCCGACTCGTAGTCGACTAATGGTCGTGGCCCAACTAGTGACATATCTCCACGAATAACATTTAAAATATTTGGAAGTTCATCTAATGAAGTTCTACGTAATATGCTTCCTGTATTTGTAATACGATCGTCATTTTCAATTCTTATTGGTTCTAATGGAGAATTATTTGGTTCTATGGATTTACCTTTAGCTAAATCAAGATAGTGAGATTTATGAAAATCTTCCTCTGCAGAAGTTTCCATTGTTCTAAATTTGTAAAGTTTAAATTTTTGATTATTTTTTCCAACTCTGTTTTGTATAAAAAATATAGGCCTACCTTGTTTTAAAAGGAGAATTAAAGAAATAATTAATGCAAAAATTGATAGAAATGGGCTAAATACAATAATAATTGCTATATCAAATAGTCTTTTCAACATCATTTCTATCATAAACTATATAAATTAATGTTAATCAATTAAATAAATTCAACATTAAAGTTAAATTGATGTGTGGAATAGCTG
>PACV01000047.1 GCA_002702875.1 Flavobacteriaceae bacterium | reverse complement strand
TTAAATCAGATTTCAATTTTTTTTCCAAAAGTAACTTAATGATTGTAATAAGCAAAAAAAAAAAAAAAAAAGTTTAGTGTATTATTAATTTACAATCGTTGATTAAATTGGAGGAAAATTCTTCTAGTCTTCAATTATTTTAAGATCATAGGGATTTATAGATATTTTCTTGGTTTTTCCTAATTTTTTTTCATGTATTTGAAAGTAAGATAACTTTTGAAAATATTTCATTGGTACCTTTTAAAAACCCATTGCTTATGCTGTTTTTGGCGGTCTGGACGGGACTCGAACCCGCGACCCCATGCGTGACAGGCATGTATTCTAACCAACTGAACTACCAGACCAATTTTACAAAATATACATTTAATTTATTTCAATAAAGAATTTATAGAATCTTCATAAGTAGCATGTGATGCAACTCCAACCTGTCTACCTACAACTTCTCCATTGTGAAAAATTAAAACAGTTGGAATATTTCTAATACCATATTTAGCCGCAAATTCCTGATTAGTATCAACATCTAACTTACCCACAACTGCTTTTCCCTGAAATTTTTCACTTAATTCCTCAATTATTGGTCCAAGGACCCTACATGGACCGCACCATTCAGCCCAAAAGTCAACCATGACAGGTTTATCAGATTTTAAAACAATATCTTCAAAATTTGAATCAGTAATTTCTAAAGCCATTTTGTATATTTTTTTACAAAAGTAACATTAATATTTACAATTAAAAAATCTAAATATCATACCTAATTAAGTTTATAATCAATTTCCTCTTTTTCAAGAACATTTAAAAACTTATTTGTTATTGAAACCTTATTTTTTCTACTCAAAGAAGTTATTTTAATTTCCTTGCTTAATTCCATAATATCAAAAAATAAACTTTGAGTACCTTTATTTTTTTCTATTACTTCTTTTAGATTCTCAATGCTACTATCATTCAAATTATTTATATCAATTTTGATTGTAATTTTTTTCGAATTAGTGTTAATTGTATCTTGAAGTAATTCAAATGAATTAAATTGAATATAGGGTTCTCCTCTTTTCCCTGTTTCTTTATTAACCCAACCTTCTTTTACATAAAACTTTAATCTAATAAATTGATTTTCAATTAAAAAATGTCTAAATCTTAAGTATTCTTCTGAAAAAATTCTAAACTCGTACTGATCTTTATAATCCTCCAAAATAAATTTAGCCCAACTTTTTCCATTTCTTGTTTTAAGATGAACAACTTCATTTATAATACCTCCTACAATAATCTCCTTATTAATTATTTCATTTAGATTAGATAACTCAGATAAACTTGTAGATGTAAAATATTTTATTTCTCTGTGGAATGCATCTAATGGGTGACCAGATATGTATATGCCTACAACTTCTTTCTCTCGCTTTAACTTGACTAAACTTGGCCATAAGTCACATTGAGGCAAAGGTATTTCAGATACTTCAAAGCTATTTTCATCTCCGAACAAATTAGTTTGAGATGAATTTAGATTCTGTTGATATTTAGAACCATATTTTATAGCTTTCTCAATAAAAATTGAACCATCTCCATCCTCGACAAAATATTGAGCTCTGTGTGAGTCGTTAAATGAATCGAGAGCCCCAGCTAAAGCTAAATTTTCCAATGCTTTTTTGTTTGCTGTTCTTAAATCAATTTTTTTTGTCAAATCAAAAATTGATTTATAATTTGACTCTTTTCTGTTTTTAATTATTGTTTCTACTGCATATTGACCAACGCCTTTTATTGCTCCCATTCCAAATCTAATTTGTTGTTTTTTATTTACTGTAAATTTATAAAATGACTCATTGACATCTGGCCCTAGCACATTCAACCCCATTCTTCTGCATTCCTCCATAAAAAACGTAACTTGTTTAATATCACTCATATTGTTTGAAAGAACAGCTGCCATATATTCAGCTGGATAATTAGCTTTAAGATATGCTGTTTGGTAACCAATCCATGCATAACAAGTTGAGTGAGACTTATTAAATGCATATGAGGCAAATGCCTCCCAGTCCTTCCAAATTTTAGTCAATATTTCTTCAGTATGACCGTTTTTAATTCCCCCTTTAATAAATTTCGGCTTTAATTTTTCTAGAAGATCAAAAATTTTCTTTCCCATAGCTTTTCTAAGTAAATCAGCATCACCTTTGGAAAAATTTGCTATTTTTTGAGATAGTAACATGACTTGTTCTTGATAAACAGTAATACCATAAGTTTCCTCTAAAAACTCCTCCATAACTGGTAAATCATACTTTATTTTTTCATTACCATTTTTTCTTGCAACAAAACTGGGAATGTATTCTAATGGACCTGGCCTATACAAAGCATTCATGGCAATTAAATCATCAAACTTATTAGGTTTTAAATCCTTAAGATATTTTTGCATTCCTGGTGATTCATATTGAAATACTCCAACTGTATCCCCTCTTTGAAACAATTCATAAGTTTTTTTGTCATTAATTGGAAAACTATCTGGATCTAAATTTAGTTCATGAATATACTTTATTAATTTTACTGTGTCCTTTATGACTGTAAGTGTTTTCAAACCTAAAAAATCCATCTTTAATAATCCCGCTTCCTCAACAACAGAATTATCAAATTGAGTTACGTAGAGATTTGAATCTTTTGCTCTTGTAATAGGAACAAAATTTGTAATATTATCAGGTGTAATTATAACTCCGCAAGCATGTATACCAGTATTTCTTAAAGTACCTTCAAGTAATTTGGCTTGATTAATTGTATCAGATGCAAGGCTAGTCTCTTTTGATATATTAATTATTTCCCTAACATTATTATGCTCATCAGTCCTCAAAATTTCTTTTAATTCACTATCTGTTGATTTAAAAAGATCCGAAAGTTTAATATTTGGTATTAATTTTGAAATTCTGTCTGCTTCACCTAAAGACAAATCTAAAACTCTAGCTGTATCTCTTATTGATGATTTAGCTGCCATTCTTCCATAAGTAATAATTTGAGCAACTTGATTTGATCCATATTTTTTTATAACATAATCTAGGACCTTAGACCTTCCCTCATCGTCAAAATCAATATCAATATCTGGTAAACTTACCCTATCAGGGTTCAAAAATCTTTCAAATAATAAATTGTATTTAATTGGGTCTAGGTTAACTATACCTAATGAATATGCAACTACTGACCCCGCCGCCGAACCCCTACCTGGTCCAACGGATACCCCAGTTTTTCTTGCTTCACTAATTAAATCCTGAACTATCAAAAAATATCCAGGGTAGCCAGTGTTTGATATTACTTTTAATTCAAAATCAATCCTTGATTTTATTTCATCATTCAATTTTGAATATCTTCTTTTAGCGCCGAAATATGTTAAATGTCTGAGATATGCATTTTCTATGTCATTAATTTTGTCTTTATTTTCATCTAAAAAACTATTTGGAATTTTAAACTTCGGTAATAAAACTTCTCGTTTTAAATCAAAAAAATCTATTTTCTTAACTAGTTCTTTAATGTTTGAAATTGCTTCCGGCAGGTCCTCAAATAAAGAAATCATCTGTTCTGGTGATTTTATATAATATTCTTGATTAGGCAATCCATATCTGAACCCTCTTCCTTGTCCTATCGGTGTAGATTGTTTCTCACCATCTTTAAGACATAATAATATGTCGTGTGCATTTGCCTCCTCTTTTTCAACATAATAAGTATTATTTGTGGCAATAAGCTCGATTTTATATTTTTTTGAAAATTTAATTAGAGAAGAGTTAATTATTTCCTCTTGTTCTTCACCATGACGCATTACCTCTAAATAAAAGTCATCCTTAAATTTTTCATGCCACCACTTTAATGATTCCTCTGCATCTTTTTCACCGTATTTTAGAATTTTTGAAGGTATCTCACCATAGCTACTTCCTGAAAGAACAATTAAATCATCTTTGTATTTTTCAACTATACTTTTATCAATTCTAGGTACATAGTAGAACCCATCAATATTTGCAATTGAGCTCATCTTGGATAAATTATTATAACCATTTTTATTTTTAGCAATAAATAATACTTGATATCCATTATCTCTAACTGATTTATCCTTGTGGTTATCACATATATTAAATTCACATCCAATAATTGGTTTAATTTTTGAGTTTAAGTCATATTCCTTATTTCTTAAATTTAATGCTTTGATAAAATGAAACGAACCCATTAAATTACTATTATCAGTTATGGCAATTGCAGGCATTTTATGTTTCTCAGCTGCGCCAATCAGTTTTATTATTTTTGATGTTGATTGAAGTACAGAAAATTGTGAGCGATTATGAAGATGAACAAAATAGGAAGAATTTAACTTTATGTTTGTTTCATTATTAACAAGATTTTTTTCAATAGATTTTTTTGATTTTAATTTTTTTGACTCCTCCTTTAAATTTCTATGGGCAATTCCAAGTGGTTCTATAATATTTGGATTTTGTCCAGCTATTTTGTTGTAAATATTTTCTTTATCCTCTAATTCAAATGGACTTATTTTTTTTGTCCTTAATAATTCAAATAAACATCTTGCTGTAGCATCAACATCAGCTGAAGCATTGTGAGCTTCATTAAAATTTTTACCAAAAATTTTGAAATGTAATTCAGTAAGTGTTGGGAATTTATAATTACCCCCTTTACCTCCAGGAAGCATACATATATTTGCTGTTTCTTGATTACATGTGTCAATTTTTGGAAAATTTTTTAGCGGATCAACATTATAATATCTATAATATTCAGATGACAAAATATTTATATCAAAAACAATATTATGACCACAGAGATACTTTGTGTTTGATAATATGTTCTTAAAATTGTCAAGTACTTCTTTTAATTCAGTACCTTTTTTTTGAGCCAATTCTGTTGAAATCCCGTGAACTTTTTCTGCTGCAAACGGAATTTCAAAACCATTAGGTTTTATTAGATAATTTTTATATTCAAGACATTTTCCGGTTTCGTCATGCAACTGCCAAGCTAATTGAACACACCTTGGCCAATTATTTGAATCTGATACAGGAGCATTCCACCTTTTAGGTAATCCAGTGGTTTCAGTATCGAAAATTAAAAACATAATAATTAAGGTTGAATTTTAAAAATATAAAATATAAGATTTAATAATTATTATTTGTTAAACTATTTATTAAGATTAGATATTATATTTGTTAAAAAAAAATTGTAAAATTAAATCATTATTAAAATCAATTGAATTTAATGAATTAAAAGAAAAGTCTAATGACCTTTTTTTAAGAGAAAGTTATACTATAAAACTTGATAAATGTTACGGATCTGGCATATCTTTTGTAATATCAAAAATATTTTTAAAATTTAAAAAAAACTTAATTTTTATCTGTGATGATAGAGAAAAAGCAATGCATCACGTTGATGATTTTGAGAAAATTATAGGTCAAGATAAAGTAATGTTTTTTCCTTCATTGATGAATGATTTTTCAAGAAATAACAATTCAAATAACAAAGACCTGAATTTTAGAACAGAGATAGTTTCAAAAATAAAAAATAAAAAAAATAAAAATTATATTATAGTTAGCTATCCAGAAGCTATTTGTATAAAAGTTGCCAATAAATCCATTTTTGAAAAATATTCAATTAATCTAAAAAAGAATTTGAAAATATCATTTGATGAATTAATTGAAAAATTATTTCAATTTAATTTTGAAAAAGTGAATTTTGTTGTTAATCCTGGAGAATTTGCTGTTAGAGGTGGTATTATAGATGTTTATTCGTATGCAAATCAAAATCCTTTTCGAATAGATTTTTTTGGAGAAATAATTGAAAGTATTAGAGAATTTAATGTTGATAATCAATTGTCTTCAAATGAAGTATCAGATGCTAAAATACAAGCAGAAGAAAATTCTATACTATTTAAAAAAAACAGAATAAATCTAATTGAATTATTCAATAAAGACGGAGTTATTGTCTACAAAAATTTTGATAAATTAATTCATGTTTGCAATGAAATATTTAAGAAAAATAAAGTCCCAGACCAAGAGGACAATATAATTAATTATTCATCTAAAAATGAATTTTTAAAAATTAATGAATTTGGGAAAAAATTCATAATTGATAAATCTGAAAATCTTAATTTATTAAAAAAAATCAACTTTGGACAAACTCCGCAACCCTCTTTTAATAGAAATTTTAATTTTCTAAATAAACATCTAGAAAATGATAAAAAAAATAGATTCAAAAGTTATTTTTTTTGTTCAAATAAACATCAAAAAATTAGACTATCAGAAATTTTAAATACTGAAAAAAAAGATTTAGATTATAATTTTTTCGATGAAACAATTTATGAGGGTTTTATTGATAATAAATCAAAAATATCTTATCTAACAGATCATCAGATTTTTAATAGATATCATAGTTTTAAATCCAATAGATTTAATAAAGATGAATCAATGAAAATTAAAGAATTAATTCATCTCAAATTAAACGATTATGTAGTACATATTGATCACGGAATTGGGATTTTTGGAGGTTTAAAAAAAATAGATGTAAATAACTCAACTCATGAAACAATAAAATTAATATATGCTGATAGAGATATTCTTTATGTAAATATTCATTCTTTACATAAGATTTCTAAATATAATGGTAAAGACGGAAATGTTCCAAAAATATACAAGCTTGGTTCAAACTCATGGAAAAAAGTTAAAGAAAAAACTAAAACTAAAGTAAAAAAAATTGCATTTGATTTAATTAAGCTATATGCAAAAAGGAAAGAAAAAAAAGGTTTCCAATTTAAATCTGATAGTAATCTACAAATTGAATTGGAAGCATCATTTTTATTTGAAGAGACTAATGATCAAATAAAATCTATAAACGAGGTAAAAAAAGATATGGAAAGCCCTCAGCCAATGGATAGACTAATTTGTGGTGATGTTGGTTTTGGTAAAACAGAAATTGCTATTAGAGCTGCTTTTAAAGCTGTTGACAATAATAAACAAGTTGCTGTATTAGTTCCAACTACAATTTTATCATTCCAACATTTTAAAACATTTACAAAAAGACTGAAAGATTTTCCGATCACAATAGAATATTTAAATAGATTCAAAACTATTAAAGAAAAAAGAGAAATATTAGTCAATTTAAAATCTGGTAAAATTGACATATTAATTGGAACTCACCAATTGGTAAGTGAAAATGTAATTTTTAAAGATTTAGGATTATTGATTGTTGATGAGGAACAAAAATTTGGGGTGAATGTAAAAGAAAAATTAAAATCTCTAAAAGTGAATGTAGATGTTTTAACGCTAACCGCAACTCCAATACCAAGGACTTTACAATTTAGTTTAATGAATGCAAGAGATTTATCAATAATTAATACTCCACCAGCAAACAGATATCCAATCTTAAGTGAAATAATAAAATTTAATAATGAAAAAATTAAAAATGCAGTCTTAAGTGAGATTAATAGGGGCGGGCAAGTTTTTTTTATTCACAATAAAATTGAAAATATTCTTGATTTAAAAGATTATCTTGAAAAATTAGTTCCAGATATAAATATAAGAATAGGTCACGGTCAAATGAAAGGAGAAGAGTTGGAGAAAAATTTGATTGATTTTATTGATGGTAAATTTGATGTTTTAATTGCAACTACAATAATTGAAAATGGCTTAGATGTTCCAAATGCTAACACAATTTTTATAAACAATTCTCAAAATTTTGGTTTAAGTGATCTTCATCAAATGAGGGGAAGAGTTGGTAGAAGTAATAAAAAAGCATTTTGTTATTTCATAATTCCAGGAATTAATTCAATTTCTAAGGATGCTGAGAAAAGAATAAATGCAATTGAACAATACTCAGGTCTTGGATCAGGCATTCAAATTGCTATGAAAGATTTAGAAATTAGAGGAGCAGGAAATTTACTTGGAGCTGAACAAAGTGGATTTATTAATGATGTTGGTTTTGAAACTTATCATAAAATTTTAAAGGAGGCTGTAAATGAAATTAAAGAAAAAGAATTTGAAAAACTTTTTGAAAAAGAAAAATTTAACAAAACTGAAATCAGTGACATAACTATAGATTTTGATATTCCAATATTAATACCTGACAATTACATAAATATTTCAACTGAAAGAATGAAAATTTATAAAGAATTAAGTGAAATTAAATCTGATTACAATTTGAATTTGTACAAAAAAAATTTAACTGATAGATTTGGAAGTTTTCCAAAAGAATTAGATGATCTCTTTGAAGTAATCAAGTTAAAATGGAAATTTTCAAAACTTGGTATTAATAAAATAATTTTAAGAAAAAATATTTGTACCGCTTTTTTTATAAATAAAATTGATTCTTTTTTTGAAAATGAAGAGTTTTCTCTATTACTTAATTTTCTTAAAAAAAATAATAAGATAGTTCAACTAATTGAAAAAAAGATAAACCATAAAAAAAGACTACTATTGAAAATTGAAGAAGTAAAAAAAATAAAAGATTTAAATAATTTATTTAGTGAACTAAAGATTTTTTAAATCTTTAATTACTTTAAATGCAATGTTAACATAATCCTCGTCAACTAAAATAGTGAACTCATTAGAGGTAGATATTACCTCTCTAATATTTACTCCCTCCCAAGAAAGTCTTTGAAAAATAAAATAATAAATTCCAGGAACTGATACATTTTCATTTGGAAGTTTAATTGAAACTGATGATAAATTTTCATACTTATTTACCAAAAATTCTTTTTCAAAACACTTTTCAAGAAAACTTTTAAGATTGCTGCTTATTATAATATTACATTCACTTACTCCTCTTGATGATGTGTAAAAAGATTCCTTATTATCATTAATCTCTGTTAAAAACTTAGCTTGAGAAGCTAAAAAAGTAGGAGAAATTTTGAAATTATAATCTAGTAAAGAAGATCTAACAGTAATATCTCCAATCTTATTAAGAGTTTTAATTATTTTATGCGTTGATACAAACTCCATATTATCTGATATTCGTTTTAGTGACATAACTATCGCTCCATTATTAGCATTTTTTTTTAAAATTTTTTCAATGTCAGGTTTTATAATTCTTGACAATGAAGTAAGATTAATTATACCTTGAGAAAGAGCAGTTGATAAGTAAGGTTTTGTTTTAATATAATCTTCAACAACTGAGGAAATTGTTTTCATAATAACAAAAGTAATAATTTTAAAACATTTTGTTATTTAACAAACATTTTTTTTAATATAAAATTAATTGAGTTTTTTAGACTTTAATACTATTTTTGTTATAAATTTTTTAAAATAAAAAATCAGAAAAGATATACAGTAACAGCTGCTTTGCCATATACTAATGGTCCAATTCATATTGGTCATCTAGCCGGGGTATATATACCTGCAGATATTTTTGTTAGATACCATAGAGAAAAAAAAAATGATGTATTATTTATATGCGGTAGTGACGAACACGGCGTTGCAATTACAATCAAAGCCAAAAAAGAAAAAACCACTCCAAGAGAAATTATTGATAAATACCACAAAATTATTAAAGAATCATTTACAAAGCTTGGTATATCATTTGACAATTACTCAAGGACATCAAAAAAAATTCATCATGAGACTGCATCAGAATTTTTTAAATCTCTTTATGATCAAAATAAACTCATTGAAAAAACATCTGATCAACTTTATGATAATGAAGAAAAACAATTTTTAGCGGATAGATATGTGACAGGTGAATGTCCAAAGTGTTATAACAAAAATGCATATGGTGATCAATGTGAAAAATGTGGTTCAACACTAAGTCCTGAGGAGCTAATAAATCCTAAATCTACTATTTCAGGATCAAAACCAATAATAAAAAAAACAAAACACTGGTTTTTACCATTAGATAGATATGAAAAATTCATAACTAGTTGGATTGAAAAAAAAGATAAATTAAAATGGAAAAGTAATGTAATTGGTCAGGTCAAATCATGGGTTGAAAATGGTCTTCAACCAAGGGCTATAACTAGAGACTTAAAATGGGGTATACCTGTTCCACTTAATGGTGTTAAAGATAAAGTATTATATGTGTGGTTCGATGCTCCAATAGGATACATTTCATCAACAAAAGAGTGGGCTGAGCTAAATAATAAAGATTGGAAACCTTATTGGCTCGACGAAAATACTGAGTTAATTCATTTTATAGGCAAAGACAACATCGTTTTTCATTGCATAATTTTTCCAATAATCTTAAAGGAGATGGGTAACTATATTTTACCTAAAAATGTTCCTGCAAATGAGTTTTTAAATCTTGAGGGAGAAAAAATTTCAACATCAAAAAATTGGGCTGTGTGGTTACCTGAATTTCTTAAAGACTTTAAAAATGACACTGACATATTAAGATATGTCTTAATTAGTAATATGCCTGAGACTAAAGACAGTGACTTTAGCTGGAAAGATTTTCAATCCAAAAATAATAATGAATTGGTTTCTATACTTGGAAATTTTATAAATAGAGTTTTCGTACTAATAAATAAAAATTATGAGGGAAATATTCCAAAAATGCACCTGTTAACTAGTTATGACAAAAATATTATTTCTAAAATAAAAACATTCCCAGTTATTATTGGAAATCTTATTGAGAATTATAAATTTAGAGAAGCTTTAAAAGAAATGATGAATATTTCTAGAATTGGTAATAAGTACTTAGCTGATGAGGAACCATGGAAACTATTTGCTTCAAATCCTATGAGAGCCTCAACAATTATGTTTATATCTATTCAAATAACTTGCTTAATTTCTGTTTTGAGTAGACCTTTTATACCAAATTTTAGTATGAAATTATCGAATATGTTAAATTTTAAATTCAATTTAAATTGGGACTTATTAAGTGATAAATATCCATATCTAAAAAATGGTCATAAAATAAACAAAAGTGAATTAATTTTTAAAAAAATTGAAGATTCGTTTATAAATGAACAAATTGAGAAACTTAAAAAAAATAGTTATTTAAACCAAGTTTGACTTTGCATATTTATTGCCGCGATTACAATGTCTTTTCTACTTATTTGTCCAACCAATTTTTGATTTTCAATAACTGGAAATCTTCTTCTTGAAGAATTATAAAATCTAGAAGCTGCATCAAAAATACTTGTTGAAGAATTAATAGTATCAACATTTTTTTGCATAAAATTTTTAACTCTTTTATCTAAGATTGGCATATTAAAATATCTACTATCTGAGATTTCTTTCATACAGTCTGCCTCAGATATTACTCCTACTATTTTTCCATTTTTATTTAAAACAGGTCCTCCTGATATTTTATGTTTAACAAATTTTTTCATCACTTCAAAAATTGAGTCATTTGGAGAAAAAACAACTAAATTTCTCTTCATAATATCCCTTACTAGAATATTTTTATTAACATTACTTATAGATGATCTTACACCCTGAAAACTCTTAATTGCCAAATGTTTTTTTGTTAATGATTTTATCTAATTTAGTAAAAATTCATTAATAAATGAAAAAGATTGGAATCTTAGGTTGTGGTTGGCTTGGATTTTCACTAGCAAAAAGCTTAATTGGAAATGGTTATGAAGTTCATGGATCGTCAACAAGTATTGAAAAAAAAGATGAGTTTGAAAATAATAAAATAATTTTTTATTTAATTAAAATTGACCAAAATGAAATTAAAGGCAATCTTGATTTTTTTAAAAATATTCAAGTTTTAATTATTTGTATACCCCCTGGTAAAGAAAACAGTTACAATTATTCTAAAATTATTAATCTATGTTGCCAAGAAATTATAATAAATAAAATTAAAAACATTCTTTTTACAAGTAGTATATCTGTTTATGATGGAATTAAAGGAGAGATTGACGAAAAAGTTGAACCTAAACCTATAAATATTTCATCAAAAGAAATTCTAATCAGTGAGAAAAAATTAATGGGTTTAAAAGATATTAATTTAATAATTTTAAGACTTGGCGGTTTAGTAGGTGTAAATAGAAATCCAATTTTTAGTTTAGCAAAAAAAGATATAGTAAAACTCGAAGGGCGTATTAATTTAATCCATCAAAAAGAATGTATTTTAATAATTAGTGAATTAATAAAAATTCCATTTTCAAATAACATATTTAACTGTGTTTATCCATATCATCCTTTAAAAAAAGATTATTATGAAAAACAGGCTTTGTTAAGAAATCTAAGACTAAATAAAATTATTTACTCAACAAAAAACGAAAAAACTATTAATTCAACTAAAATTTCAAAATTTTTAAATTACAAATTTAAATTTGACGTAAATTTACTCGAATCTAATTTTTGAGTTTGAATTTAAATTAGAAATTCTATTTTCATTAAGATCATCACTTAAAATTAAGTTTTCTGTCATTTTCAAAAATGCATTATAGTAATAATTTAAGTCATGTATTGATTTTTGAAGAAGTGAGTCCTGGTTTGCCAAACTATTGTATTTACAAATTAAAATTTTAGTTTTAACAACTTTCAGTCTTGAAACAAATTGAGGATTATTAATTTTAGATGGTAAATTAGACTCAAGTAACTCATTACATTGACTTATAGCATCATCTAAAAAAGTGTCAATACCGCTAAAGTTTAATATGAAGATTGATTCAATTGATTTTCTAAAGTTTTTAAAATTTTTTAGCTTAATTATGGTTGAATCAATTTTTATATTGTCTGAAAATTCATAAATAGAAAGAATTTTATTATTAGTTTTTGTTTCGTTATCTTCTTTTTTATTTTTTGTAGATTTAATAAGCTCGTTTTTGTTGTTTGAGCAATTAACAAATAAAAAAAAAGATATCACAAATAAAAAAAACTTCATATTTAAATTTCTATAGAATTAATTCTTAGTAAAAGTACCATAAAAAATAAAAATTGGACAAAAAATAAATTATGGCAAAAGTAAGATCTGATATCAACTTTCCAATAGTGATAAAAAAAATGCATTGGTAATGAAACAAAAAACCAACCTAAATAATTTTGTAATGTTGGCATTCCTCCTTTAAAAATCCAAAAGTCAAAAGTAGGAGCTAAAGGTTCCATTAGTAAATCTAAGAATAACATTAAGCACATGCCGATAAAAATTTTTACAAAAAAATTTTTACTAAATTCTTTTGCTATTGCACCACTGCAAATTGTCAAAACTGACCAATTACAACATATTAAAATTGGAACTCCAAATAATTTAGGTCCTAAAGCACTACCATAAATGTAATCACCAAAAATTAAATCATAATTTACTCCCAAAAATTCAGATATAAAACCTAAAAAAAAAGAAAGCGTAAGTATCTTCAAAAAGTTATTTGATTTATAGGATGTAATTACTAGCAAAGCAAAGTTTATTGACAGATTAAGAGGTGTCATTGATAAAAACCAACCCGCATCAAAATATACTATACCAATTATCCCAGAAAGATGAAACAACCAAATTATAAAGATTGAAAGTGTAACTATATTCATGATAAGTTTTTAGAAACTAAATCACTTACTATTTTAGCTGAGTTTAAACATAGTGGAATTCCACCACCAGGATGAACAGTTCCTCCACAAAAAAATAAATTATCATATGTCTTTGAAAAATTTGGATGCCTAACAAATGATGACTTTATATCATTGCTTGAAGTGCCATACAAAGCCCCCATAAATGATTCAGTCTGTTTATCAATAATCTTTGGAGTTACGACTTTCTCTTCTTCTATATAATCTCTTATTTCACATTTTAAAATATTATTTATTTTACAAATTGCATGGGTCTTTAATTCTTTTACTATTTTTTCCCAATCTTGACCACAATCTGAAGGAACATTTATCATTACAAACCAATTCTCTGAATTTTTTGGTGCATCATTTGTTACATCTTTAGATGTAATATTTATATATACAGTTGGATCTTCAAAAACAGATTTTTTTTCAAAAATATGTTCAAACTCACTCTCGTAGTCATTTGAGAAAAATATATTATGCAAATCTAACATCTCAAACTTTCTCGAAATTCCCCAGTAAAAAATTACTGCAGAACTAGATCTTTCAATTTTAGACAATTTTGAAGCTTTATTTATATCACCTAATAATTTTTTGTAAGTGTAATATACATCTGAATTTGAAACTAAAATTTCAGATTGATAAAATTTACTGTCAGAGTTAACTCCAAGAACTTTATTGTTTTTGGTAACTATTTTGTTTATCCTGCTATTGAATAAAAATTCAACTCCTTGTCTTTTTGCTAATTTGAATAAGGAATTAGTAATTTCTACCATTCCTTTGTTTGGAATGAATGTCCCAATATTATTTTCTAAATGTTGAATCAAAGTCATTATACCTGATGTTTTATATGGATTAGAACCATTATAAGTAGCATATCTATCAAACAATTGAACAAGGTGCTTTTCTTTTAACTGATTTTGATTTACTTGATGTAATGTTTTATTTAAATCTAATTTTTTGATGTTAAATATTGCCTTGAAAGTTTTTTTATTAAATAAATTCTTATAATCATGTAAAGATTTTTTCAAGAAAATTGATTCTGTTAAATCATATTTAATCTTAGATTTATTCATATAATTTAATATGATTTTTTTATCAACATTCAAATTTGAACTGATTTCGTTGGTAAATTTTTTTTTATCAAAAAAACTTTTTATTCTTACCCCATCTTCCCAAAAATAATTACAAGAGACTTCTTTTCTCTTATATTGAAAAAACATCGAAGTATCTTCATCACAAATATTAAATAAATCCTCGACAAGCTCTGGCATTGTAAAAAGTGAAGGGCCAAAGTCAAACCGATATTTACCTAATTTAAAGTTTGATAATTTCCCACCTGGAAACGAATTTGCCTCAAAAACTTTAACCTTAAATCCTAATTTTGCAAGTCTTATGCTGACTGCAATTCCTGCAATTCCTGATCCAATAACTATCGCATTATTCATAATTAAAATTAATTAGTAATCTCACCTATTAATTCAAATCTTGTAAACATATCCTCTCTATACCAACTTTCTCTCTTGGTTTTTCTAATAATTTCTGAATGATTTTTATTTTTATAAGCAAACATATTTATTGATGCTTCATCTTTCCATATACTAACTGTTGCCTGCTGAATAAAAGGTAATTCCCCAACCCCTTTGAAATATTCAACACCTTTAGCTTTTTTTATAGCATCAGAAGCCATATTTACAAAAGACCAAAATCTTAAAAGTTTACTTATTCTTAAAGTAGCTCTAGTTAGTACAACAACTTTTTTTGATCTATTTCTCTTAATATTTTTTTTTATTATGAATGGATTTTCTCCGCTCCATAGACCTTTTGAGAAAAAAGGTTTTAATAATAATATTCTATGATTATAAGATTTATTAATATAAGTTAAATACCATTTATTTTTTTTTCTAAAATTTTCAAAATATTCCTCACTCTCCCAAACACACAATAAAGCATATGTTGAGAAATCTGGCCACAAACTAAAACCCTTTCCCCCTCCAGTTCCTAAAATTTTATAAAAATTTAATCCATTTAATTCTTTCAAAATCCCTCTAGATATAGCCATTTGTTTAAAGGCCCAAAACCTATTTGATTTAAGATTGAAAATTGAAATTGTTGTCAATCTACTCATAATAATTTTTTTTTAATCTAAAATAATTTAATTTGATTTATTATTACATATTTAAAATGTAATTTATTAATTTTAAACAAAAAACATGACCCCCACATTTGTAGCAAATGTTGTTATTGTAACGACTATTATAGTAATATTTTTTATTGTCAGAGATTTAAGAAGTAAAAAATGAAAATTCACGATAAAATAGACAAATTCATTTATCTATTAATTACATTAAATGTTTTTGCTATGATACTTGAATCTCATGAGTCATTAAGAAATCTATATTCAAAATCATTTTATTATTTTGAATTTTTCTCTATTATTATATTTACAATTGAATATTTCTATAGAGTTATCTACAACTTTAAGTCTAATAAAAAGAGTCTTTTTAAATATGTTTTTAGTTTTTATGGCATTATCGATTTAGTATCTATTTTACCATTTTATCTTGGAAGTTTGATGAATCTTGATGGAAGATTTATTAGGATTCTAAGATTGTTTAGACTGATAAGAATATTTAAAATAGGTCGATATAGTTCATCTTTAAGACTTTTTGTCAAAGCAATGACTTCTGTAAAAAATGAGCTTACGATTACTCTTTTTCTGTCTCTTTTAATTATATTATTTTCTGCATCAGCAATATACTATTTAGAATATGACGCGCAACCAGATAAATTTTCTAGTATAACTGAATCAATATGGTGGGCATCAGTTTCACTTGCTACAGTTGGATATGGAGATGTTTATCCGGTCACGATAGGAGGTAAAATATTTGCTGGTATAATATCTTTAGTAGGCATTGGAATTGTCGCAATTCCAACAGGAGTTATTAGTGCTTCATTTGTTGAGCAAATAAATAAACAAAAAAAATCTTAAAAATATTGAACTCTAAAATTAATGAGAGAAAAAATAGCTATTATTGGATCAGGTTTTTCATCTTTGTCAGCATCATGTTATCTTTCAAAAGCTGGATTTGATGTAACAATCCTTGAGAAAAATAATTCTTTTGGTGGCAGAGCAAGACAGTTTAAAAAAGATGGATTTACCTTTGACATAGGTCCTTCCTGGTATTGGATGCCTGATATATTTGAAAATTTTTTTAACGACTTCAATGAAAAAAGAGAAAGTTTTTACGACTTAGAAAAACTTGATCCAGCTTATGAGGTTTATTTTGGACCAAACGATAGTATCAAAATTGGTGATTCTTTAGAAAAAATTTTTGATGCCTTTGAAAAAGAAGAAAAAGGAAGTTCTTTAAAATTAAAAAAATTTATTAAAAAATGTGAATCCAATTATGATATAGCTGTTAGAAAACTTCTACCTAAAATGCCAGGTATTTCCCCTATAGAATTGATAACGAAAGAAACAATATTAAAGTTTAAATACTTTTTAACTAATATAAAAACTGAAGTTGAAAGGGATTTTAAAAATCCTAAACTTTCGCAAATACTTCAATTTCCAGTTTTATTTCTTGGAGCAAAACCTAGTGATACTCCAGCATTCTACAACTTTATGAATTATGCTGATTTTGGCCTTGGTACTTGGCACCCGAAAAAAGGTATGTATAGTATTGTTGAAGGGATGGTGAAACTTGCAAAAAAATTAGGTGTGAAATTGAAAAAAAATATAACTGTATCAGAAATATTAGTAAGCAATAAACAAGCTACTGGATTAATTGCTAATGGTCAAAAATATGTTTTTGATATAATTTTATCTGGGGCTGATTATGCTCATTCAGAGTCACTTTTAAATAAAAAATATAGAGTCTACAATAATAAGTATTGGTTAAATAAAACTTTTGCACCATCATCACTTCTTTTTTTTATTGGTCTAGACAAAAAAATAAAAAATGTATCTCACCACACTCTTTTTTTTGATGGTAACTTTGATGAACATGCTAAAAGTATTTATGACAATCCTGAATGGCCAAAAAATCCTTTGTTTTATTGTAATTTCCCTTCGATATCAGACCCCCATATGGCTCCTAAAAACAAAGAGGCGTGTTTTATATTAATTCCATTAGCACCTGGCATTAAAGATTCAAAAAGTGAAAGAGAAAAATACTTTAAAATAGTTTTAAAAAGGCTTGAAAGTCTTACCAATCAGAAAATAGAGGATAGTATTCTTTTTAAAGAATCATATTGTTTAAATGAATTTATAAATGATTACAATTCATACAAAGGAAATGCATATGGAATGGCTAATACCCTAATGCAAACTGCATTTCTTAGACCTAAATTAAAAAGTAAAAAAGTTGACAACCTCTTTTTTACAGGGCAACTGACAGTTCCCGGTCCAGGCGTACCACCAGCACTAATTTCAGGAAAATTAGTCTCAAAGATTATCGAAGACCAATATCTTGAGGTCTAAATACCCAGTAAACAATTTTAATTTCTTTTTCTTTATCTAAAATAATTGAATCCAAGTATTCTATATTACTATTTACATCAATTGTATATTCATCTAATTGACCAATAATTTGTTCCCATAATTCAATCCTTTTAAGCAGGTTATACTTTAGATATTTATCTTTCTGAATATATTTTCTATTATCAATCCAAAACTGAGATTTTTCGGTAGCAATTTTATCAATATCAAAAACCCATTTATTTTTCACCCTTTTTTCAAAGTCCTCTATGTAGGTTTTTTCTTCAGAGGCAGTATTTTCTATTATATATTTTAATTGGGTTCCATCGTAAGTTCTATTGACTCTTCTACCTAATTCTGGGCCCAAGAATCTGAAGGTCCCGTCTAACTTAATGGCATCATAGACAACTCTAGGCGGATCAAAGGGATCTCGTGATGTGTAAAAAGAAAATGGAGCATATCTGCCATCCTCCTCAAAAACAACAAATATACTGTCATTATCCTCCTCCCATTTTAAGTACTGTTTTTTGTACATATCACTAACCCAAACTAGTTGCTCCTTGTATTCTCCAGTATAAGTCCTCATACTTTTTAATTCATCTCTCAATCCAATCAAATTTTCTATATTAGACTCTCTATCATCAGATTCTGCACCTTTTTGTTCTACACCAAAGGAGACAAGTACACCAAAAAATACAATTAAAAAGTTAAGAATTGCTTTTTTTAATCTATCATAAAAGTCTTTCCAAGAAAATCTATCACCTAATGTAATTATTCTATAAAACCAATTTAGCTCTTCGGTTCTTATTCCCTCTTCTTCCTCTTTATATTGTCTTTGGTTTTTTGACATCAGTTATAGATTTGAATAATTAATTTAATGTAAATGGTTTGGTAATATCAAATAATTCATCAAATATTTTTTTTAAAAAAATTTCAAAACTAGAAACAAATTTTTCATCCACATAGTTTGAATTAATATTGACATAATTCTCTAATTTAAGAAAATAATTTTTAGTATTTCTTAATGAAATTATACCTCCAATAATTTTTTTTGATTTGTACAATTTCTTTTTAGAAATATAAGCATAAAGTAGAAGTTGAAAAAGAGGAGCGGATTTTTCATTTTTTAATTCTAAAAAATCTTTAAAAATTAAATCTTTTTTTTCAACTAATCCAGATTTATAATCAATTATCCTAATTTCTCCATCAAACAAGTCAACTCGATCAATAACACCAATAATCTTTATAGGGAAATCATATTTTAAAAAATTAAGTTTAAATTCAAAAAAATTCTCAAGTTCAATAATTTTAATTTCATGTCCTTTTTTTATCAATTCTCTTTCAAAGTTTAAATAACCCTTTATGATTACTTTTATATTTTCGAACAATAATAAATTTGATCCTTTTAATAAATCAGGTTTTAAATTTATCAGGTTTTTAATATTCTTATTTAAAATTTTTTCAACTGAAGATATAATTTTATCAATATGATTTAAATTTAAAATTTTCATTAAGTAAGGTCTATATAAATCTTCTAAACATTTATGAATCAATGTTCCTTTGTCTAAATCTGACACACTAAAATTCATATTATTCTTATCATCAATTTTTAATATTCTTTTATCATAAAAACCAATTTGATTTTTTAAATATTCATGAATTGATGTAGCTGAAAAACCTTTACTAGAAATTAATTTTAATTGATTTAAAATTGATTGATTTTTCTCAATAACTCTTTCGTCTTGCGCAAATGGAAAAACTTCTAACGATTTTGTAAAAGATTTTAGATTATGCTTTTTAAGTTTATCGTATTCAATCTGATATAAAAATCTACTTTTTTCACCTGATGACAACGAACTAACTTGATTAATATATAATAAAGATATGTTTTTAGATCTTTGAAGTAAATGATAAAAATGATATGAATAAATAGCGTCATTGTCAAAATCTACAGGTAAGTTAAATTCTTTTCTAATTTGATTAGAAAAAAAACTATAATTTTGATTTAATTTTGGAAAAATCCCCTCATTTAATCCTGTTACTATAACATTTTCAAAATCAAGATTTCTGGACTCTAATATTCCCATTACTTGAACGTTATCATCTAAAGATCCACTAAAATCTACTTTTTTTTCTTCAACAAATTGATCAAAACAATATCTTAAAATTTTAAATGAATCTACTATTTTTTGTGAATCATAAGTTATTTTTAAACTCTTAAATAAATCATGAAAATATGGCAAAAACAAAAATTGATTACTTACAATTTGATTTTTTTTGAATTCACTAATCATTTTAAAGAAATTATTAATTAAATCTATTGTAACTATATTTTTTTTAAAAATTAAATCTAATATTTTTGATTTACCCTTAATAATTTTTTTTATCTCAGCAAATGATATATACTCCATATTGTGGTTTTTTAAAACATCCACAAAGTTTTTTATTATTGTTTGATTTTTTTTAAATAACTCTTTAATAAATCCATGATTTAAAATTTTTAAAATATTGTAACAATTTAAATATGAATCTTTTGATTCTTCATGAAGATCAATAATCAAATTAAAAAATGAATACAGCGGGCTCAGTTTTAAATTGTATCCCATTGTAACATTAAATTTTTTAATTTCATTTGAAAATCCTGATAATACTGGAATTAATAGACTTTCATCTGCAAGAATAATTGCTGTCTTACCCGATTTAGAAATTTTGTGATACTCTGATATTTTTTGTCCCACATACTTAGATTGAGAAATTTCATCTGGAAAGCCAACAATTTCAATATTTTTAGAAGATGAAAAAGTATCACAAAAAAATTTGTATTTATTTCTTTTATAATGATTCCAATCCTTTAAATATTTTCTAATAAAATGACCATTTAAATAATATTGATTATTTATAAAAAACTTGTCAATATCCCAATAAATTTCAGCTAAACCTGATTCAAGAAACTCTTGGAAAATAATGATTTCTGCATTATTTAAAGCATTAAAACCAACAAAAAAATGTTTTTTTTTTATTGATTCTATGTATATAGGCAAAGAATTTATTGCCTCTCTATAAATTAGTCCTTTGTATTTAAACTTACTTAGTGACAGCTTTTTTTTTAATGCCTTATAATATTTTGGAAGTCTTTCCCAAAAATTTAAATTGAATTTGAACCTTATTTTTTGATCCCAAAAAGTTAGTTCATGGTAAGATATAAGATCTTTGAAAAATATTTCTGTGTTAACTAAATAGGAATCCAGCTTATTAAAATCAGACAACAATGTTGGTGCCCAAATAAGAAAATTTTCAAAGTTATCTGTTTCACTTTCTGGGGTATTGGACTTATAGATATCATAAAAATCGAATATCAGTCTTAGTTTGTCTGCTTCACTACTATCAGATAATTCAGTAATAAATTCAGATATAGTAAATGTTTGAGGAGAAATTATTGGCTTTGAAATTATTTTTGAAATACTATTTAAAATATAAAGTTTTGATCTGTTGTTAGGTAAAATAATTATACAATCACCGGTTGAATCAACCCGATCTATTATCCTTTTTGAGACCTCATCTAAAAATGTTTTCAATACTTAAAAATTTTACTCTTAATTTAAAAAAAAAAGCACCAATTAGTGGTGCTTTTTATAGTTTAAGTGTTTAAGTGTTTATTTCATTGATAATTGAACCCTTCTGTTAGACTTCCTTCCACTTGAGGTATCATTACTTGCCATTGGCTTATCCTCTCCAAATCCTTGTACTTCAAGTCTACTAGAATCAATACCTTTTTCTATTAAAGCATTTTTAACGCTCTCAGCTCTTTGCTCAGAGAGTTTTTGATTGTAAGAAGAACTTCCGTCACTTGAGGCATGACCCTGAACTAAAAATTGTTTGTTTGGATATTTGTCAATTACGCTAATAAAAAATTCCAAAACTGAATTTGATGAGGGAGTTAATTTAGAGCTTGATGGCATGAATTTAACCATATTAGATTCTTCAGAGAGAGCCATAGTTAATTCATCAGTAACAACTGGACATCCTTCATTTTCTTTACTTCCAGCTGTATTTGGACATTTGTCATTTTTATCAACAACTCCATCACCATCGCTATCAGGACATCCATCAGTTTCAACTGAACCAGCCTGATTAGGACATTCATCATTTTTATCGGCTATACCATCTCCATCAGAATCAGGACACCCACTTATTGAACCTGCTTGATTAGGGCATTCATCAATATTATCATTTACACCATCACCATCACTATCAGGACATCCATTCATATCTTTAGTCCCAGGTTGATCAGGGCATTGGTCATCTTTATCAGCTATTCCATCTCCATCAGTATCTGGACATCCCGCAAACTCTTCAAGTCCAGGCACATCAGGACACTCATCATTTTTGTCAGAAATACCATCTCCATCAGAATCTAAACTACCAAGCTTTATTGATACACCAATAACATGTTGAAAATGCTTATAAGCTTTTCTCTCATCAGCATTTCTGTATGATGAGCTAATATTTAAAGCTAGTTTATCAGTAAGGTCAATATCCAAACCAATACCAGCAATAGAGGTTTCTGAAACATCTGATGATGGGAAAGGCCCTTTTTTATCACCAACTCCATCCTCAAAACTTGAAAAGCCATAACCTGCAAATAAATATGGATTAACACTACCAGATGTAGAAATATTATATTTTAAAATTCCATCTAAAGAATAATAAGATAAATCTTGGGGTAAGCTGTTTCCAGATATTTTGTTTAAAGCAAATTGACCACCAATTGAAAATCCTCCACCAATATATCTAGAAATACCAAGAGCAGGAATACCAATAGCGGTATTAGCATCAACATTATCACCTTGAAGACTAATTACATTAATGCCTAGACTTACAGCCCATGGTGAATTTTGATCTTGCGAAAAAGATTTGACTGATAATAATAAAATTATTATTAAAAAGTATGATTTTAAAGTGTTCATTATTTTTTTAGTTGATAGTTACACTAAGTTAATATCTTTATCCGATTTAGCAAAAAGATAAATTCAGTTTTTTTAACAAATTCAAATATTTATTAGAAAATCATTACTTTAATAGGACTATAATCAATGTATACTAAAATTTTCTTTTCAACAATTAATCCAGTTTGAATAATTTTGTCCTCATAATCAATTAATTGAATCTTATCATCATCATATATTTTTCCTGTCTTAAAATCCATAATTATTGCAATTTTATCTTTAACAATTAATCT
>PACV01000046.1 GCA_002702875.1 Flavobacteriaceae bacterium | reverse complement strand
TTTTTGGTTCTAACTATTTCTCTAAATAAAACTTGATTCGAGTGTGTGTGTGTTATATCTTCGGGAAAATTCAAACTACTCCTCCGTCATACATTCCAAAAGCCCATTTTTTCTCTCTACACCACCAACATTCTTTACATGGTTTTGTAAAATTATCAGTTTTATCGGCATATTCTACACATGAGGCTGTAATAGGAAATAAGTTATCTAATAAATTAAATTTTTTATATTGTTCAGCAACAAATCTTTTATCAAGATATTCTAAAGGACAATAAAAAGGTTTATTATGGTTTTCGTGATAAGGCACTCTTTTATGTCCGTGCTTATCTCTTCGTTCTTCTCTTTTAAATAATAAGTTATTTGCCTTTGCAATATCTTCAGGTGGATTTGCTGACCTGCCATGCAATAATACTTCTATTTTATTTTCTGACCACAATCTATCTTCATGTTCTTTATGTTTATTTACTTTATCTTTTTCGTGGTCTTTTTTATAATGATTAACTTCGTGATTAGCAAATTTGACCGTAGGAAAAATCTCTTTGAAAAGTAAAACAATTTCCTCTGCATTCCAAATATTAGTTGGCCTAGTTTTATCAACACCTGTAATGGGAACTATTGTAGCGTCTGAATTTCTTTTTTCTAATTCTCTGCAAGTCATAAACATAACTAAAGCAGAGTCGGTACCGCCTGATAAATTTATACCTATCTTTTTAAAATCATTTAATCTAGGATAAGGATCCCAAAAATCTAAATCACCAGCTTCACTAGTATATTTCATAATAACTCCTAATTATATTTAATAGTCTTATTCGCTCTATTACTTCCACATATTCTGTTACATATATTTATCGTTCTATTTTCCCAGTATCTTTTTAATATTGGTAAATTATGTCTGTAAGATTCAACAGCAGTATCAAAGTCGTATTTCTCTAAATTGTATTTAACTCCTGTATCAATTAAAAATCTAAAAAACTCATCTTCTTTTTTTTCTACACCATATGTTTTTTTTGCCACCTCAGCATGAACATGACAACAAGGTAATAACATATTGTCTGGTGTTAAATAAAATTGTTCTTTCATAATTGCCTTACATTTTACAGGAATATTAATGTGACCATCTTTTAAAGCTGAAGGTTGATACTTTTGATTCTTTGGTATGTTTATTGTGCCTTCTTTCTTTTTTTTATTAAATTGAACATTATAATCTTTTGATTGACTATTTGATACATTAAAACCTCTTGAACTAATTTTAGTGTTAAAAGATTTAAAACCTATTTTTTTAGATAACTTACTTGCTTCTTCTATTTGATGTTCATTATGTTCAAACACAATATAAACCCAATCTGCATGTCCACCCGATTTAATAAATGCTTCTGCGTTTCTCATAATCACATCAAAGTCTGTTTTCATTCTGTATAAATGATTGGTGTCTTTTAGACCATCAATTGCAAAGTTTATTGATACGCCTGGTAGTTTGCCTAACTCTGACCAAAATTCTTCTTTTCTCATTCCACCATTTGTATCATATTTTTGATTTATACCATAAGAAGATATTAATTCAGATATTTCATAAACTTTAGGGTGCATGAAAGGGTCGCCATAATTTCCACAATAAGACCATTTTTTTAAATTTTTTGCTGTTTTAGAATCTAATATGTTTTGTATTACATCAATTCCAACATCTCTGTAACCTGTTTTATGTACTATTTCAGATATGCCAGGACCAATTGTTCCTGTTCTAGGACATAAAGGGCAACCTGCATTACATCTGTTTGTAATTTCAGAATCTATTTTATGTAATACTTCCATAATAATCGCCCTTAAAATAAGGTGTCCATTCAGGAAAATATTTTAAAATATTATCACCTCTTAATTTATCTCTTGCTTTTATTTTTGCTATCATTTCATGCATTTGAAACTCGTCCCACTCTAAACTTTCAAGATAGTCAAGAGGTTTTTTAATCTTGTCAAGAACATCATAACTATTTTTGTAAAGTCTGTCTAAATATAAATCTCTTATATCAGGTGGTAAACCTTTTAAAGTAAACCAAGTAGGTCTAGTTAAATTAAAGAAACTAGGTGTTCTACCAAATTCTTCAGCACCTTTTACAGCTTCATCAACATATCCTATATTTAAAGGGTTAAGAGTAAATGCAAAACCCATACCTACATTTGGTAAAGACGCCATTAATTTTATATTCTTATAAACTTCAGGCCATTTTGAAGGATATCTAATATAATCATTTTTATGACCCCATAATTCCATAGAGCATTTGTAATGAACATGTTTAAATTCTTTTAGTAAATCAAATATGTATTGCATTTTAGGGTAACCAAAATTATTAGAAAATGCAAATATTTTTTTATCTTTTGCCCAACCTTCTTTTACACACTTCTCTAAAATTTGTACATATTGTTTTATCAACCATGTTTCACCACCTATCAATTGAATTCTTTTTGTTTTTTTAATTGTTCGCCAAAACTCTTCTTCGTCAATATTATTATCTTCATAACTAATTCTAGGATATGAAAAAGGCATAGAAGAACCTGACCTAATTTCTGACCTTTCTAAAATTTGTGATGGCGTGTATTCACCTAAAGCAATCCACTCTTCAGCAACTCCTGAAGAATCTTCCGCTGAACACATTAAACATTTTAAATTACAATAATTACCCCATACTTTAATTTGTGCTGTGTGGATTTTATCAGGTACAGGATATCTGGCACCAGGATTATCTTGTACATACTTAACTAATCTATCTAATTCAGATAATTCTTCCTGGTCATTTCTCATATCATTATTATAGGCCATTCTAGGTGTACCAAAACCTCGCCATTCCGTTTCAATACACCTATAACAGGTTGCGATTGTAGCGTCCCGTTTTTTATGACCATTCGCCATCTCTTCTCGCAAATTTGCTAATTCAGGTTCATTCCAAACTCCTTCAATACCAATTTCTGATACATGTTTTTTTACATTCATTGTAGTGTTACAACATGGGTGTGCTAAACCATATGTTGGTATGTACATGTGTATAAAAGGTTGAGAACAAAAGAAATTACCTTTTTTCTTGATAACATCATTTAACATGTTACCAATGTCAGGTTTTTCTTTTTGTAGTGGAGATACAGGTACAACCTTATCGTTAGGGTTGCCTACATCAATTCTACTAAGCTTTTTGTGGGGTTTCTTGCTTTTTATTTTCATGGTCTAACATTTGAACAGCAATCCTAATAACTTCTTCAGGTGTACTTGCCTTCCTCATTAAAGACTTCAACTCTCTATTGTCGCAACTTTTGATTTGTTCTTTTTCAAACAATTCTAGTTTTAGACCGAATAAAATATCTTTATGTTTATCTTTATCAAATGTGTTACCAAAAATAAAATCAAAGAAAAATTTAATTACCGTGGATAATTTTTCTGGAGATTTTTCTAAATTTTTTGTTATTTCATTTACATCATAAACAAGACCGTCTTTTTTCGCTAACTTTAAAACCATCTTTTTGTATGCTTTCAATTCATTCTTTTTTCTTTGATGAGTTATTTCTAGTAACTCTTCCTCTGAAACATACTTTGTCAATAGTTTATAGTAAGGGTGGTTTGGGTCAGATTCGATTATCGTTGGCGAGATAGCCTTACCGTCATCAGTTTGTGTTAAAATTTCAATCTGTTTACGGTCATCACTAATATAATATGCCGTAATTAGATTTTCTTTTAATAATTTTTCGTTTAACATTAATTTAGTCCTTTTAACCTTTCACTTTCTATATATTCATATAAATCGTGATGTGGTTTCCATCCATATTTATACAAGATATCAGCATCAGCTTTATTATCTACTCTTTCCATCTCACTACCGATTTTCATTTCTGGTTTCATACCAAAATCTTCTACTAATTTTCTTACAAAAACCGTGTTTCCTGTGCCTATATCAATCACACCTGTTAAATCTTTAAATAATAATATTCTAATTGCGTCAACTAAATCATAGACATGAATAAAATCTCTATGATGGTCACAATTTACCCATTCAACTTCTTTTCTAATAATTAAAGGTATCATCATATTTTGTCTACCATGAGGTCCGTAAACGGTTGTAAATCTCATACCTAAACTATTTTCGGGTGCAATCATCTCCATGCCATATTTACTCATAGCATAAGGATTTTTCCAAGGTTCTTTTGCTGTGCTTGAACTTGCATATAATATTCTAACATTTTTATATGTAGAATAAAATTTAAATAATCTTTGACTAGCAATTACATTATTTTTCCAATATTCTGTAGGGTTATCTAAACTTGTTCTAACACCTGAATTGCCAGCTAAATGTATAACTAGGTCAATGTCTGTAGGTAAGGCACAGGTCATTACATCATAACCTATCTTTCTATCTACACAGACAAATTCGTGTTGAGTTAATCTTTCTCGTATATTTTTGCCGACAAAGCCTTCACTACCTGTTAATAATATTTTCATTCATAATCACCTTGTTAATAATTAAATTTTACTAATTTTTAAATAATATGTGTTAATACCTATAGCAGTACCGTTTGGAAATTCTTGAGCTCTATAATCGTTAATGTTAATAAATCTTTGTTGATAATTACCTGAACCATTTAATCTAGTATCACCCATGCCCGAGCCTCTGTTTGTGCCTGAAGTGTAACTATAATTGATTTGGTAACCGTCTGTTGATTGTGCAGCTGTATATCTAATCCATTCTTGAATTAAACTACCCCAACTCGCTGTCGAATATTCTTGTATATCATGTGAAGCAGTTAAAAACATTGGTGGTGTATATGTTGAATTTACACCATTACACACATGTAAATAATAATTTGTTATTGTTGATGGTTGGTCTAAAGTTTCTGGCATACCACCTGCCGTGTAAGCAGAAACATTTGCTCTTGTATCTGAAAATACAGGTGTACTACTCACTATAGTTGCACCTGCTACACTTAAAGATGTACTAATAAAATAAGTACCGCCTTGAGCTGTCGTTGTACTTCCTGAAACTAAAGAGTCAATTGCTGGGTGTAAAAAAGTATCTTTAACATCTTGTAATGTCATTGATTGAATTTCGTTAGCTGCTGTTCTATAAACTGGCCATGTTCTTCCTGTGTCAGCAGTAGGAGTAAAAGCTGCTTTTACTTGATTAATTTTTCCATATGTAACCGTAACTACACTTGGCTCTGCCGTTGCAGCTTCACTAGGATAAGATGATACACCACTTGAACTCACACCTGCTTGTAATCTTGTATCAAAAAGATTTCCTAAAGTACCACCAGAATTTACAACCGATAAAGATGTACCTGGTAAAAGTGAGTATTGGTAGATTGTTTGATTAACAAGATTAGTGACCATTGCTGTGGTCATATCTTGAAGATTGCCGTTGTTATTGTATAAAGGTGTTCTTACTGCCATAATCTTTTTCCATCATTTTAATCTACTGAACCTTTTATAGTCTTTACTGCTGTGCCTGAACTATTGTAAATTATCAAAGTTGCAATATTAGCAAATATACTGGAGCTTGCATATCCTGTCGTATTTGTCAATGCCACGGTGCCAGTTGAGTCAGGTAAAGTAATTGTTCTATCGGCTGTTGGATTTGCAACGGTTAATGTCGTTTCATTTGCGTCATCCGAAGAGCCTTCAAACAAAATAGTTTTATTTTGTGCCATTGTCAAGTTAGAACCTACCGTTAAATTGTCTGTAAGCGAATCAATATTTACGGTAGCTGATGGATTTATTCTTGTATCACCACTTTTTAAAATTCCAGATACTTGAAAATTGTCATTTATTTTTAACTCTGTAGAGTCTGTAGACCTAATTTCATTACCAGACAATTCAATTGTACCTAGTGTATGTGTGCCACCCGTTCCTGTAATTGTTCCTACTGAAGCTGAAACGGCGTCTAAAGCATTTGTTACGGTTAAGTTGTTTGGTATTGTAACATTGTTTGTTAATGAAACGGTAACGGTATCAGGTGCTGATACGGTCATGTCTAATTGATTTGAAGTACCAAAAAATCTTAATGTTTCACCTGCACCTAAAACCTGTCTAGTAGATGAAGCGTCTTCAACAAAAATACCTTCAGCGGAAGTAACTAAACTAACAACTTCATTCATTGCACCTACAATACTTGTAGCTGAGATTGAAGCGTCTAGTGTTCCGATATCACCAAAATCTGTTCCAGACAAAGCATTAAACTGCTGTCTAAATGTTTCTAGTGTATCTGTTATTGCTATACTTCTAACTGCCATTTACTAACTCTTTTATTAAACCTTTTATTTCTCTTAATTCTGCTTTTAAAGTATTTATCTCTTTAACTGCATTTCTAATTTGGTCGCCTTGTTGTTCTCTTGCTTTTACTCTTGCCATGTATTGCTGATACTCACTAACATTTGTATTTACAATACCATTAGACCATGTATCTCTAACTAAACTTGTATGACCTTCAACTTTTAAATACTTATCACTCATTATACAGCTAACGCAATACCTCTCATATCTTTAATTCTAGGCGGATATGATGATATTGTTCCTTTCATAATAATTTTAATTTGGAAGGCTGTAAAGTCATTTATGCCAGTTGCTGAATATCTGTAATCTTTAAATGTTGTATCATCTTCAGCAGGTATTAATGCTGTGTCTGGACCACCATCTGTATTGAAAGGAGTCCAAGATAAGTCATTAATATTTCTAACTTCATCTGAACTTGACCCTCTGTAGAAAACTTTTACATCTGAACTTGAACGAATGTTTGCTGTCAATCTTATGTCTAACGCACTTGAAGGATTTGTTAACACAATCGGTCTAGTTATATATTGAGCAGCTGATGAACCACCAGTAGCGGCTGTATCTGCTACAAAGTTTGGTGTATTACCACTTGTTGCTGAGTTTATTCTGTTTTGAATTACAAACGCACTCATTCTTTGCATATCAAGAACTGGTGATAATTTAGTATTTGTAGTATTGAATGTTAAATTTACTAGTAATGATTTTTGACCATTCATCTCGTTAGTTTCATTTATTTCACTTGCAACCATTTTAGGTGAAGTAAAGTAAATATTATCATTTGCAATAACTGATTGAGAATTTACAGCAGCTGTCAATGCAAATTCTGATTCTGCACCATGAATTGATTTACCAGTTGTAGGTCTTATAGAGTAAGCGATTGATGTTTCTGGAACCGTCATGGTTGCCAAGTTTAAATTCAATACATCATAAAGTCTATTTTGTGTTGCAACAACAGCAGCACCACCCACATCACCTGTAGCAGTTGCCGTTCCTGAAGTTGTTATATCGTAACTATCTAAAGTTACATTTGAAATACTTGTAAATGTTCCGTTAATATCGGAGTGTGCAATACCATTGTAAGTACCACTTGCTAATCCTGAAATTGTAACATTATTATCTGTACCATGCATACCGTGGTTTGGATGAAAAACTCTGATAACACTTGAAGAGTTTGTTGTTCTAATAGGATTAGTTTTTAATGTTCTTGAAGGTAAAGTATCATTTGATAATGTAATTGAACCTGTAACATTTTCAAACTCTGCTCTTCTCATTGTAAATTTAATATCTTCGTTTTGTTCAGCAGTCCATGTAGAACCGTTTTGAGATTTGAACATAACACCAGCATATGGTTGTTGTGATATTGTTCTATTAGTACCTATTGCTGTTTGACCTAATCTACCAACATAACAATTATAGTTATTAGTCATTGCCATAATTACATAACAATACTCAACATTTTCTTGAATGTAAATAGGTGCCGGGAATGTAAATTTAGTTGCAACCGTACCGTCAGCACTTGTACTAACTTGATTAGGATTTAAAGTTACTTCACCAAAAGGTAAAATTTTAGAACCTGGATATCCGTTTACAACTTCTCTAATTTGAACCGTAACAGGAATGTTTGAGTCTTTTGTACTAAAGAATAAATCTAGTGAAGTTATAAAGACACCACCTTTGTCATCAATTAAGAATGTTTGAGCTAATGGGTCATGCCAACCAACCGTTCTAGTTGCGTCCCTCGTTGATGTTCTAACAATACTTCTATTTTCTGAAGTTGATTCTCTTACTAGTCTTGGCTCTCTAGTTGAAATAATTGTTTCTGCTACCGTTTCTAATAAACCTCTAGCAGTATAATCTGCTTCTGCTGAAGTTTCTACATCTGAACTTCTATCGTTTGTAGCTGAACTTGTTAATCTAAATACTCTTTCACCTGTACGCCATCTTGGATTTGAATCTACTTTAGGGTCAGGTATTGCAAATACACCTGACACGGCGCCGGCTGCGTCTGTAACTAAATTTCCACCGAGTGAACCACCTGTAGGTGTAACATAAGTTGATACATCAATATTATCAAAGTATGCGTAAACTCTTGTATTTGGTTTCATTCTAGTACCAACGAATGATACATTTCTTGCTCTAATAAATGGCACAAATGCAACATTGACTATTCTGTCACCGATTGAATTTCTTACTACTTGAGGAACTAATCTTTGTCTAACGCCTGACCTTGTCTGTCTAACGGTTTGTTCGGAAGTAATTTCAGTTGTTCTAAAAATTCTTCTTCCTGCTCTTTGGTTACCTGAAGTATCTCTAGTTGATACATCTCTAGGAGCACCTGACCAGAAATCTTGCCAATCATTCCATACGGTTCCTATTTCAACACCTTGTAATGCTGAGTTTCCTAAACCTGAAACTAATGTATCAAAACCACCTGTGTTATTAATAACAATTTGTGGCGCTCTTTCTGTTTCTTTCCATTCATCACCTGGAGGTGTTAACTCAACGGTACCTGCCCATGTAAATACATCAAATGGGTTAACATTGACCGTTTTACTTGCAAAAGGTTGGTCAATTAAAGTTGCCTCTGTATAAGGTAAAGTTAATACATCACCTGTTTTTTGATATTGTCCGTCTGACCTATCGGTTGTTAAGATTGCTGTACCATCATCATCTGACTCTACTAATTGAACTGCGTCCTCGTTAAATGTTGGTCTTAACTCACCTTGCGACATATCAATAGCCGCTTTGTAGTTAATGTTACCTACATCACCAATATTATGTCCTGTAAAGTTATCTACAATAAATCCGTTTTTAAATCTATCAAAACCAGCTGAGTCTTGTATCTGTAAAGATTGTGCTGATTGTTCTAACATAGACAATTGAGTATAGTATTCTAGGTTTTCAATTCTACCTTCTAACTTACCAATATCTCTCATGGTAAATCTTCTATTGTCTTGTTTAGTAATTTTAATATCGTCTGGCGAAACCGTGTAAGCAGGAATATCTAATGTGTATAAATGCATTGCACTATCTAACTCTTTTGGAGTTTGTGGGTCTAGTGAACTAGCACCTTCTACAACAACAAAATTTCCTTCTTTATCTAAAAATATTTTATCTATTTTAGGTAAATAATATTCAAAATCTGAAGATACATCTGTATTAAATTTTATAACATCTACGGTAGCTGCACCTGAACCATCATATGACCTATCACCAGCACTTGAACCTGAAAGAATTGTTGAAGCGTCATCTACTCTAGGTCTTGTATCAATAACATCTCTTAATTCAAAAACTTTACCTGTAGTATCGGAAGTATATGACGGAATATCTGCATATGAAATTTGACCTGAATAAGAGTCAACATCAAAATAATCTCCTGAACCGTGAGCAAAGAAATCGAAAGTTATTAATAATCTACCACTAGGTTGTAATTCACCTGATTTTAATTTAATTCTACCAATATCATAAAAGTTATCTCTTTGACCATTGTCTAACTCAAATCTATTTGTGATATCTGTATCACCTGAATTAGCGTTAGTAGAAAAATTAGAAGACATCTTAACAGATTTTAGAGCAAAGATATCTGCCTTACCTAAACTAATTTGTGGTGCCTGTGCTAATGCCTGTGTAGCAATTTGTACACTTGAATTTAATGTTAATGTTTTTGTTTTAGAGTTTGCTACTGACCTTGAAATAGTTGCAAGTATTTTTACTTTATGTCCTGCATAGTTTGTACCAAAGTCAAGTTTTAAAGTTTTACCTGTAGGCGAACCACCTAATGTAAATATTGGATTACCTAAATGATTATTTCCTGTTAAACTTAATACATCACCCACAGCACCAGTACCACCAGAACCAGTTGTCATTATAGAAACTGCAAAATCTTTTTCTAATAGTGAACTAAATGTTTCGTTAGTACCAGCAGTAATTGTAACATCACCGTTTGATGATAATGTTCCTGTAAAATGTCTTCTTACTGCAAAGTTTGTATCAGTAATTCCTGAATTAGCTGTAGTTTTTAATGTTTTTATAAAGTCATATGGTAATTTAAATATTGAAGTATTTTTACTTGCGTCTTGTAATTTTGTTCTTTTTCTAATTAAAACACCAGAAGATATGGCGTTTGAACCATTAAATGTTGCCGTAACTTGTAATAATACATTTGATTGAATTGACTCAATTGTCGCTGTTCTTACGGTACCAGTAACATCAACTGCTTCAACTATATCGCCAGGTTCTAACTCTGTTAAAAATCTTGTA
>PACV01000045.1 GCA_002702875.1 Flavobacteriaceae bacterium | reverse complement strand
TTGTTAAAATTGCAATCAAACCTAAATCAGGTTCAGTATTAACACAAACAACAAAAAATGATATTGTAACGCAGTTAGCACCTTATAATGTTGGTTCAGTAAAACCAGATATAGTTGACCCCGAAACAACTTCTATTTTAATTACATCAGCAATTAAGTTTGACGCTAAATCAACAACTAAAACAGCTGATACTATTAAATCAGATATTATAAATTCTATTTCAAATTATAATACAAATACATTGCAACAATTTGATTCAATATTCAGATATTCAAAACTAACAGGTATTATTGATGATACTGACCCTAGTATTTTATCAAACATAACTACCGTCAAGATGAGAAAAGATTTTACACCAACTTTAGGTTCATCAAACGCATACAGCATTTATTTTAGAAATGCATTATATAACCCACATTCTGGACACAATTCAGCAGGTGGTGGTATTTTAAGTTCTACAGGATTTAAGATTGCCGGAGATACAATTAATGAACATTTTTTAGATGATGATGGTCAAGGAAATGTTAGAAGATACTATCTTGTTTCAGGAGTTAAAACATACGCTAACGCAACTCAAGGAACAATTGATTATGATACCGGCTCTATAACTTTAAGTTCTTTAGCAATATCTTCAATTTCAAATATCAGAGGAGCAGCTTCAACCGTAATCGAATTAACCGTAACACCAGCTTCAAACGACATCATTCCTGTTAGAGACCAAATTGTTGAAATAGATATTTCTAATTCTTCAATAAGTGTAACAGCAGATACTTTTGTCGGAGGTTCTTCAGAGGCAGGTATCGGTTATTCAACTACATCAAGTTACTAATGACAAATGGCAAAGTTTAATGAAAAACTATCAACCATTCTCAATCAGCAATTACCAGAATATGTAGTTGCAGACCACCCAAAATTTGCCGAGTTCTTAAAGGTATATTATCAGTTATTAGAATCAGCAGAAATTAAAGTTACTTCCGTACAAACTACGGTTGGTATATTATTAGAAACTGAAACAGGTCAAGCAAACAATCTAGTATTAAACGCAACGAGAATAGACACAGCTAGAACAACACTAGACGGTGGTGATAAAATATTATATGAAGAATCTGAATTTGGTAAATTTACTAGAGGTGAAACCGTTAAAGGTCAAACTTCAAATGCAGAAGCAGTAATTTTAGTCGAAGACTTATCAAACGGCCGTTTAATTATATCTGCTCAAGATAAATTTATTAGTGGCGAATTAATTGTAGGTCAAACATCAAACGCAACAGCTTCACTTAATGGTTACACTCCTAATCCTGTAAATAACATTGTTGACCTTGTAAACTTTAGGGATCCTGATAAAGTTGTTTCTTACTTCTTAACTCAAATGAGAGATGAGTTTTTAACAACTCTTCCTGAAACTTTAAATGAAGATGTTGATAAAAGACAATTAATTAAAAATATTAAATCTTTTTACCGTTCAAAAGGTACGCAAAGAGGACATGAATTATTTTTTAGATTATTATTTAACGAAAAGTCAGAAACTTTTTATCCTAGAGAACAAATTTTAAAAGCTTCAGATGGTCAATTTGACTCACAACAAATTTTAAGAGTTATTGCAAGAGTTGGTGACCCAGCACAATTAATTGGTAGAACAATTACAGGTAAAAATTCAAATGCAACTGCTATCATTGAAAACCTACAAAAGTTTCAAATCGGTACAGATGAAGTTACCGAGTTAGTTTTAGGTAGTACAAATATTCAAGGTACTTTTCAAGTAGGTGAAGAAGTACAAGGTACCGCTTCAGATACAGATGACTATTTTGTAAAGGCTGATATTTCAGGTATTCCTGGAGAAAAAATAATTTTAAATGATGGCGCTTTATATTCTACTAAAGATACCGTAAGAGTTGTTGGTGGTGGTGAGGGTGCTTTATTTCAAATTAGTGAAATTGGTTCAGGTCCAATCACAGAATTAGTTGTAGATAATGTTGGTGTAGGTTATGCCATTGGCGATACAATAAATTTTGATAATACAGGAACACAAGGTCAAGGTGCTGAAGCATTTGTTAAAATTGTCAATGGTGGTTTTTTAAGAGAAGATGACGCTGATGAAGAAGATAGAATAATTTTAGAAGATGAAACAGGTAATGGCGACAAATATGAGGGTAATGTAATTGTACAAGAATCTGGTACAGGTGTAGGAGATATTACAGATATATTTTTAATTAGTGGTGGATTAGGTTATGAAACTTTACCTACGGTATCTATTACATCTTCAGGTGGTGCAAATGCAATATTAAGAGCATTTGGTGTGGGTATTGGTAGAGTTTTAAATGTTGCAACAATTGAACATGGCAAATCTTATGAATTAAGTCCGACACCTCCTACTTTAAAATTTGGTAACAACATGATATTAAAGAACATTACAGGTACAATACCTGCTAGTGGTCAAATAATCAGTCCCAAAGTTTCAACAATTCAATCCTGGGATACTTCAAGGTCATTCTTAAAAACTACAGATGTATCTGGTGGTTTTGGTATAAATGATACTTTAACTTTTGATAACGGCGCAACAGCTAAAATTGCAAAAATTGATATTGCAGATGTAACCGTTCAAGTTGCTTCAGTAGTACCTACAGATGGTGTTTATATTTCAGAAAGAGGTAAGTTATCAGAAACTACAATGAGAATACAAGATAGTTTATACTATCAAGATTTTTCTTATGTATTAAAAGTTGGTCAATCTATTGACTTATGGCGGGACGCATTTAAAAAGACAATGCACACTACAGGTTTTTATTTTACTGGTCAAGTTGAAGTAACTACAAGATTAAGTGCTAAAACTAGAACACCTGTTATTGGTAGAGTTTCAGGTGCTTCAGATAAAGGCGCTATGGGTCTTGTCAATACATTATTCTCTACTATATTTGGTAGAAGATTAGGAACCGTTGATGACGGAACAAGTTTAAGACCTAAACCACACGAAGCAGGTCAAATAGATTCTAATACAGATACGGTTGACCACTTTGCTTCAAATACAAGAGATTTAACTTTATTCAGACCAGGTATAGAGTATGATATTCAAGGTAGAATTAGAAGAACGATTGTGGATAGAAATGGTGTACCAGTAAGAGTTAATTCAAGTCATGCTTATGTAGGACCTAGATATGCTCAATTAGATAAACACGCAAATACAATATTTGGTACAAGTAATACAGGTTCAGGTATTACTATTCAAAGATTGAATGAATTGAAAATCTTTGGTACTAGAACAAGTTTAGATGGTACAAACCCTATATTTCTATTGACTTCTAGTGAAATTGGTAGGTTGATGAAAATGAATTTTGCGTTTCCATCAGAGCTAGCTTTCAACGCTGACCTATTCAGTAACACATTAATTAAATTTGATAATACAAACAAAACTTTTGATGACACAATCGCTTAATAAAGTTTATAAATAGTGTAAGAGAACAAAAATATGGCAAAACTAACAATCAATCTAGGTACTAATCCAAATGACGGAACAGGTGATAACCTGCGTGGTGGTGGTACTAAAATTAATGCAAACTTTGATGAGTTGTATAGTGCTGTTGGTGACGGTACTACCTTATCAGGTTTTATAAAATTATCAGATTCAACTTCTACCGTTTCTCAAATTGATTTAGGAGAAACATTAAAGATTACAGGTGGTTCTGGTATAGACGCTACATTATCAGGTGATGAATTAACTATTGCTACTGATAATACTATTATGACCTCTTCAGGTACGGTAACAATGTCAAACAAATCAATGGCATTAGGTTCTAATACTCTGACAGGTACAACAGCAGAATTTAATACAGCATTAACAGATGATGATTTTGCCACACTTACAAATTCAGTTTCACTAACAAATAAATCAATATCAGGTTCAGCAAACACACTAACAAATGTACCGAATTCAGCTTTAGTAAATCCTAAATTTACACTTGTTGATACCTCATCAACATCTACAGATATTAATTTAGGTGAAACTTTAAAAATTATTGGTTCAGGTGGTGCAACATCAACCGTTTCAGGAGATACGGTAACAATTGCAGTTGCTAACTTAACAAACTCTAATTTATCAGGTTCAGCTGGCATAACAAATGCTAACTTGGCAAATTCAGCAGTTACTCTAGGTGCAACTTCAGTTAGTTTAGGTGCAACAGCAGCCTCAGCTTCAAACTTTAGTTTAACAGGTTCCTCTAGTGTATCAGGAACAGGAACAATTGATTTAACTGGTGCAGGTTCAAAAGCGAGATTTAATTTTGCAGGAACAGGATCCTTTCCTAGCGAATCAACTTATGAAGGTATGTTTGCTTACGATACAACAGGCGACAAACCTTATGTTGCAGACGCAGCTGGTTGGATTAATATTTTAACAGAGAATGACGGAGTTGAAAGACACCCGAATGTTAATATTTCAGGTATTTCAAATGGCGATACTTTAGTTTGGAATTCAGCACAGGCTAGATTTAATGCAGGTTCAGCTAGTGGTGCTTTAACGGTACAAGAAGAAGGTTCAGCATTATCAACAGCCGCTACCACATTAAACTTTGTAGGTTCTGCTGTTACGGCTTCAGGCACAGGCGCAACAAAAACAATTACGATTACAGGTGGTGATGTTGTTTCAGACACAACACCTCAACTTGGCGGATTTTTAGACGCACAAAATAATCATATTACAGATATTGCATATAGCGGTTTTCGTTCAACAGCTCAAGTTGATAGAGTTATTACCGTAACGGTTGCTACAAAAGATACTACACACTTCAAATATAATTCAGGTTCATCTTTAGGTTATGTTTTAGATGGCGTACAATCGCCAGAATTAATATTAGCTCCGGGAATTTATAAGTTTGACCAATCAGACCCGTCAAATGCAACACACCCATTAGCATTTTATTGGGACATTGATAAGAATAGACAATGGACAACTAATGTAACAACAAGTGGAACACCAGGTAACGCAGGTGCTTATACTAGAATAGATGTACACTCTCAAACACCTAGAACATTATCATATCAATGTACTGCTCACTCTTACATGGGTCATAAAGTAAATTGTTTAGGTGGTAAAGTAAACAGAGTTGTAAACTCACATCAAAAATTTACAGGTAACACTGCTGGTGCAAACTCTGGTAAATCATTTACTGGATTAACTTACGGTGGTACCGTTGATGATATGTTGGTTTTTGTAAACGGTATTTGTATGGTGCCTACAGATGACTATACGGTATCAGGGACAACATTAACTTTTCAAGTAGCACCGGCTGACAACGCAGAAATAACGGTAAGACATATAGGATATTAATATGGGAACGATAACAAGAGGATTCGCAAACTTAATAAATGCCACAGGAATAAATGCTGGCTGGGTAGAGTATGCAGGAGCAGATGTAGGAAATACAGCTACACATGTGGTTAGTTTACCATGGGACGCTAACCATGGTGTTATTAAAATTTTATGGTCTGCTGGTATTAGAGGTTCTAATGATAGTTTAGTCTTTAGTGCTTCAACGGATAACTTTTCAAGTGTAACTAATATGGACGGTATGTATTCTTACTTTCAATTAGGAACAGGTGATAGTCCTAGTAACGGAAATATTTCTGAACCAAATGACGGATTAAATGAACAATATATTAAGATTACTGCTAATCAAGCAGACGGAGATGTTGTAAAAGGTGAGACAACATTATTTGGTGGTACATGGCATACTAGTGGCGGTGCTACAAGAAGAAATCAATTCTCTTGGAGAACGGAAACGGTAACACATCAAGGTACTGGAATTTATATTGAAAGAGTATTTTCACATGGTCAAGTAGCAAGAGCATTAGCAGGTTCAGAATCTACAATGCCGACCCATGTTAGATGGCACGAATTAGGTGGTGCAAATATAGATTTTAAATATGTTGCATATAAATTAAGGGATAATTATTAAAATGAGTAAAGTATCAGAAAACGGTGTTGTAAGAGATATGACTGCTGAAGAGCAGGCAGCTTTTGACGCAATCACAACTCAAGCGACAACCGACAATAATGCAAATAAGTATAAATTAGAAAGAAGTAAATCATACCCAGCTATTGCAGAACAATTAGATATGATTTATAAGGCTATTGACGCTGATGATGATTTAAAAACAAAATTTTCAGATTTTCATACAGCCATCAAGACCGTTAAAGATAATAACCCTAAACCAGAATAAGATGGTGAAAACTTGTATAAATATTGATTAAGGAAGATTAAAAAGATATGCCAGCAATTATAACAAACAAATTTAGAGTTCACAATAGTGAACAATTTAGAGAAAGTTTTACCGAAACAGCAGGTAACACTTACTACCTTTCTATTGGTAGACCAATGCCATATGGTACTGCTTCAAGACCAGATAATCGTACAGAAAACGAAGGAACAGACGCAAGTCCTATCACACCTACAGATACAGAGAATACACAAAACTTTACTTATGATGATATGCTGGCTGCAAAGAAAATTGACTCAAGTAATATTTCGATAGTTATTCCTAGAAGAAACTGGACAACTGGTACCGTTTACGATTATTACAGACATGATTATGGTGATTACTTAACAGGTACAACAACTGCTAATACATCAAATAGTGGAGCGGCTACTTTGTTTGACGCTACTTTTTATGTATTAACTTCAGCAAGAAATGTTTACAAATGTTTAGATAACAATGGTAACGCTCAATCAACGGTAGAACCAACAGGAACATCTACATCTATTTTATCACTTGCAGATGGTTATAAGTGGAAATATATGTACACACTATCTGCTTCACAACAAGCAAACTTTTTATCTACAGACTTTATGGCGGTTTCAACAAACTCAACCGTTTCAGCAGCTGCCGTAGATGGCGCAATTAATATTTGTAAAATTAAAACTGCTGGTTCAGGTGGTACAGACGGAACATTTACAGGAATTCCTATTAGAGGAGATGGTACAGGTGCAATTGCTACCGTAGTTGTTTCTTCAGGTGCTGTAACTTCAGTAACAATGACAAGTGTTGGTTCTGGTTATACATATGGATATTTACCAAACGCAAAAATAGTATCTAATGGTTCAACAAACTTAACAGGTGCAGAAATTGATGTAATAATTGAACCAAAAGGTGGCCACGGATTTAATGCAGTAGAAGAGTTAGGCGGTTTCTTTATTATGCTTAACGCTTCTTTAGAGGGAACAGAATCAGCAAACTCTGGTGATGTTACGGTTGCAAATGACTTTAGAAAAGTTGCATTATTAAAAGACCCTAAAACTTCAGGTAATGCTTCAACAACAACAACAATGAGAGCAACCAAAGCAATAAAATTATCAGGAGTTTCAGGAACATTTCAAGCAGACGAAAAGATAACTCAAGCGACAACAAACGCTGTTGGTAAAGTCGTAGAATGGGACGCAACTAATTCAATTTTGTATTATATACAAACAAGATTTTTAAATGAAGGTGTTGATACAGATGGTTCTAAAAATGCCTTTAGCACAAATGCTACGGTGACAGGTGCAACTTCAAACGCAACTGGTAATCCTGATACGGGACATTCAGCAACTACTAACAATGTTGTATTCAACTCTGGTTTTGCAACCGCTGAAATTGACTCAGGTTCTGGACAAGTTTTATATGTTGAGAATAGAGCACCAATTACTAGAGCGGCTGACCAGACGGAGAATATAAAGTTAATCGTTGAGTTTTAAGGGGAGTTAAATGCCAAGTCCAACTGATTTTAACCTCTCGCCTTATTATGATGATTATGCTGAAAGTAAAAACTATCATAGAATACTTTTCAGACCTTCATTTGCTGTACAGGCAAGAGAATTAACACAATCACAAACTATCCTTCAAAATCAAATTGAAAGGGTATCAGACCATCTTTTCCAACAAGGTGCTATGGTCATACCTGGCGAAATTGGTTATGATTTAAATTACTATGCAGTTAAACTAACTTCATTTACAGATACAGCATTAGCCGGTATTACATTATCAGATTTTAAAGGTCTTACTTTAACAGGTGGTACTTCAGGCGTTCAAGCAGTTTGTATTGAAACTGAACCTACAGATGGTACAGACCCTAATACTTTATATGTCAAGTATCTAAAAGCAGGTACAGACAATATCGCTCAAGCGTTTACAGCCGGCGAAACAATTACGGCCTCAGCAACAATTAACGGTGCAAACACAACTGCTCAAGCGGTTGTAAATACAACAGCAACTGGTTCGGCTGCTGAAGTTCAAGAAGGTGTATATTATATAAATGGATTTCATGTTCAAGTTTTAGGTCAAAGAATTTTACTTGACAAATACACAAACAGGCCTTCTTATAGAGTTGGTTTAAGTGTAGTTGAATCTTTTCAAACTTCAAATGATGACGCAACTTTAAATGACAATGCTCAAGGTACATCAAACACAAATGCTCCTGGTGCAAACAGATTTAAAATTCAATTAACATTAACTAAAAAAACAATTTCATCAGCTGAAGATAATAACTTCATAGAATTATTAAGACTTAAAGATGGTCTTATTCAAAACCAAGTTAGAACAACAGAATATGCTGTATTAGAAGATACTTTTGCTAGAAGAACATTTGACGAATCAGGTGATTATGCAGTAAAAGATTTTGATTTAGATTTAAGAGAACATCTACAATTAGGAAATAATAGAGGTATATTTACGGCCGCTTCAGGTGGTTCAGAGGCAAAAGTAGCTGCTGGATTATCTCCAGGAAAAGCATATGTTAGAGGTTATGAAATAGAAACTATTGGTACTTCTTTTGTTGATATAAACAAAGCAAGAAGTTTTGACACTCAAAATAACTTTAACACTAGATTTGATATTGGTAACTTTGTTAATGTAACAAATGTTTTTGGTTCACCTGACATTGGTTTCGTAACTGGTGATATTGAGGCATTTAAATTAGTAAATCTATTTAAAACTCCTTCAGCTTCAAGAGGAACACAAAATGCTGGTGCAGAATCAGGTGTAAATAATATTGGTGTTGCTAAGAGTAGAGGTTTTGAATTTAGTTCAGGTTCAGCTGCTTCAAATATATTTTCAAGTTCTTCATTAACATCAGCAATTTATAAACATTATCTATTTGATATAGAGATGTTTACACATTTAAATATTTTAACTGCTCAATCATTTACAAATGGTGAATCAATAACAGGTAGTGTTTCAGGTGCTAGTGGTACTTACATGCAACAAAGCACAACTGAAACTGGCGCAGTATCAAGTATTTCAGTTGCAAATCCAGGTGTTGTAACTGCTACAGGTCATAATTT
>PACV01000044.1 GCA_002702875.1 Flavobacteriaceae bacterium | reverse complement strand
TTAAAATATATTTAATGAATTTTTCCGACAAATCCATATTGTCTTCCAAATCAAAAAAAGCCATTTCGGGTTCAATCATCCAAAACTCAGCAAGGTGTCTTGTAGTATTTGAATTTTCAGCTCGAAATGTAGGGCCAAATGTATATACTTTACTTAGCCCCATAGCATAAGTTTCAGCTTCTAGTTGACCTGATACAGTCAAAAAAGTTTCTTTACCAAAAAAATCTTTTGAATAATCATTATCACTTTTATTTTTTAATAAATAATCTTGAAATTTCTTTGTTGTTACTTTAAACATTTGTCCTGCACCTTCAGCATCACTTCCAGTTATAATTGGTGTATGTACACAAAAAAAATTTTCTTTTCTAAAAAAATCATGAATTGCGTAATTTGCAACAGATCTAATTCTCATTACGGAGGCAAATGTTGATGTCCTTATCCGAAGGTGAGCTTTTTCTCTTAAAAATTCAAATGAATGTTTTTTAGGTTGAATAGGGTATTCATCAGGATTGCATTCACCATATATTTTTAATTTATTTACAATTATTTCAACTTTCTGCCCTTTACCAATACTATCAACCAAAATACCTTCAATCATTAAACTACATCCAGTTGAAATTTTATCGATTAATTTTTTATCAAAGTTATCTGGATCAATCACACATTGTAAATTTGTATTAATTGATCCATCATTTAAGGATATAAATCTTCTACCTCTAAAGGTTTTAACCCATCCTTTAGCCGTGACAGTTTGATTTTCTGCTTTTTTATTTAAAATATCGATAATACTCTCCATCTTTTTTTTAAGTAAAGATAATTTATATTTTAATTTACTAATCTCTTTAAATTTTTAATTAGATTATTTTTTTGATAAATAATAATAGATGGAAGCAATATTAAATTTGAAAACATTGAAAAAAGTAAAGTTAAAGAAACTAGACCTCCAAGGGCCACAGTACCTCCAAAGTCAGACATCATAAAAACAGAGAATCCAAATAATAATATTACTGAGGTAAAAAACATTCCAATACCTCTTTCTTTTATTGTTAAATAAACTGATTTAGATACGTTACAATTTGATTCAAAAATTTCTTGTCTAAATTTCGCAAGGAAATGAATAGTATTGTCTACAGAAATACCAAAAGCAATACTAAATACTAATATAGTAGATGGTTTTAATGAAATTTGAAAAAATCCCATAAATCCTGCAGTTATTATGAGTGGAAGTATATTTGGAATTAATGATATTAAAACCATTTTAATTGATTTAAAAATATAAGATATAATTAATGCAATAATAATAATTGCAATAAATAGAGATAAGAATAGATTTTTAACTAAAAATTTTGTACCGTGTAAAAATAAAATTGCTTTTCCTGTTACATCAACATCAAATTTATCTTCAGGAAAGATTTTAGAGACTATTTTTTTAATTTCATCAATCTTGTATTCAATTTTTTGTGAATCAATATTTTTCATGTAAGTTGTAATTCTGACATTTTGATTATTTTCATCCACATAATTTTTTATAAAGTCAATTTTTGATTCAGAGTTTTTTATATACTTTGAAATAAATAAATTTTCTTGTCTTGATGGAAAAGTATAAAAATTTGGGTTTCCATTGTAGTACGATTGTTTTAAAAATTTAATAACGTTTATAATTGACAACGGTTTAGAAATTTCAGTTAATTCATTTAATGATTTGTCAAGTTTTTCAATTTTTTTAAGATTATTATAGTTAGTTACACCATTTTTCCTTTTAGTGTCAATTAATATTTCAATTGGAGTAACTCCACTAAACTCATCATTAAAGAAAGATAGATCTTTGAAAAATTCTTTTCCTTTTGGAATGTCATCTAACATATTACCTGAAATTTTAAGATTGTAAATTCCAATTAGACTAATAGCGAAGAAAAAAGATGCAACTGTAAAGGTTAATTTTCGCTTTGATTTTATAATTTTTTCAATAAGATTTGTAATATATATTGTTTTTTTCCCCGTTAAATATTTCAATTCACTCATTTCAGGTTTTTTTAACAAACTGAAAAAAATTGGTATTAAAATAATTGATATAAAAAATATTCCTAAAATATTTATTGATGCTACTATTCCAAATTCTTTCAAAATTTTACTATCAGTAAAAATGAAAGTGGCAAACCCTAGTGCAGTAGTAAAATTTGCTAAGAGTGATGCATTTCCAATTTTGATTATTACATTTTTTAATGATTTAATTTTATCATTATTTTTAATAATTTCTTGTTTGAATTTGTTTATTAAAAAAATACAATTTGGAACCCCAATAACGATAATTAAAGGAGGAATCAAAGCTGTTAATACAGTTATTTCATATTGAAGAAAACCTAAGGTGCCTAACGACCATATAACTCCAAGTAATACAACAATTATTGAAATTATTGTTCCTTTTATTGACCTCAAAAAAAAATAAAAAATTATTGATGTAATTAATATTGCTGCAAAAACAAAAAACCCCATTTCGTCAATTATATTTTGAGCATTTAATGTCCTTATGTAAGGCATGCCAGATAATCTTACATTAATTTTTGTTTCATTTTCAAATTTTTCAATAATAGGGATTAACTTATCAAGAATGAACTCTTTTCTTAAGTTGGTATTGACTATTTTTTTCTCCATAAAAATAGCAGATCTTATTACTAAAGATTCTTTTTTATATATTAAATCTTCATAAAATGGAAAATTTTCTAATGATTTTTCAATGGATAATTTTTCATTATTAATTGAATTAAATTTTATAGGTATTAAATCAAATTTCTCCTCATCATCGTTTTTCTTTAGTGATTTAAGATTACCAATTGACAATGTGTAATCAATTTCATCAAACTTTTCTATTTCTTTATTTAATGTCGTCCATTTTCTAAAATTTTCACGAGAAAATATTAATGAATCATTTAAACCAATTACAATTAAATTACCCTCTTCGCCAAAGAGATTTGTAAACTTATTGTAAATTAAATTTTGTATATGAGAATCAGGAAGTAAGTTTGCTTCAGTAAATGTAAATCTGATATTTTTAAACTGTGTAGATGAAAATATTGAGATTAATAATATAATAATTAAAAACAAAAACCTGTTTTTTAAAATTAAATTAGAGATATATCTCCAGTTTTTTAAAAAATCATGGTTTTTCAATCTATCATTCAAGTCAGCTGAATTATTAAATTGTTAGTATTTCTTTTTCTTTAAGTTGATATATATTATCAACCTTTTCAATTAGCCTGTCAGTAATGTTTTGTATGTCTATAATGTAATTATTTTTCTGATCTTCAGAATAATCAAGTTTCTTGATTTCATTATTAGAGTTTTTTCTTACGTTTCTAATACTAATTTTTGCATTTTCAGAAAGATTTTTTGCCATTTTAGCCAATTCTTTTCTTCTTTCTTCAGTTAGAGGTGGTATATTAATTATGATGTTATCTCCATTATTCATTGGATTAAAACCTAGATTTGCGTAGCTTATAGCTTTTTCAATGTCAGGTAGAATTGACTTTTCCCAGGGCTGAATAATGATAGTTTTTGAATCAGGAGTATTAACATTGGCTAATTGGTTGATTGGAGTTTCATTACCATAGTAATTTACATGAACACTTTTTAACATAGATGGGTTTGCTTTACCAGCCCTTATGTTTAATAATTCATTTTCAAGATGGGTAACAGAAGCTTCCATACTTTTTTTACAATTTTCTAATAAATATTTCAATTGATCATCCATAAATTATAAATAAACTTTAGTACCAATTTTTTCACCATTAATAATTTTAATTAAATTACCTTTTGTATTAATATCAAAAACAATAATTGGCAATTTATTTTCTTTACTTAAAGTAAATGCAGTAGTATCCATAACTTTTATTCCTTTATGTAATACTTCGTTAAAAGACAAACTTTCAAATTTTATAGCTTCTTTGTTTTTTTCTGGATCTGTATTGTAAATTCCATCAACTCTAGTTCCTTTAATTATAACTTCAGCGTTTATTTCTATAGCTCTCAAAACTGCAGCAGAATCTGTAGTAAAAAATGGGTTTCCAGTACCTGCACTAAAAATAACAACTCTCCCTTTTTCTAAATGCCTTACGGCCTTTCGCTTAATGTATGGCTCTGCAACAGCTTCAATTTTTATTGCAGTTTGAAGTCTTGTAGGAATCTCAATATTTTCAAGTGCACTTTGCAAAGCTAAACCATTTATAATTGTACCTAACATTCCCATGTAATCAGATTGTACTCTATCTAATCCAGCGTTATTTAGAGAAACGCCTCTAAAAATATTTCCACCTCCAATTACAATGGCAACCTCAACACCAGCTTGTTGAATTTTTTTTATTTCGTTAGCATAGTCATTAAGTCTAGTTGAATCAATTCCAAATGAATTGTTACCCATTAAAGCCTCACCACTTAACTTGAGAAGTATTCTTTTATATTTCATCATACATAGCTAAATTAGTTATAAAAGTTTTAAAAAAGTTAAAATTTTCTAATTTATAGTTGATCATCAATATATTTTTCAAATTCATCAATTTTTTTGGATTGGGTTAGTTTAAATTTACCAATTTCAGTTCTTTTTAACTTACTCAAATACGCACCAGATCCCAAATTTTCTCCAAAGTCGTTGGCGATTGACCTAACATAAGTACCTTTACTACATTTTATTTTAAAGTCAATATTTGGTAATTTAACTTTAATAATTTCAAATTTATAAATATTAACTTTTCTGGATTTTATTTCAACATGTTTATTAATTCTTGCATACTCGTATAGTCTCTTACCTTGAATTTTTAAAGCAGAAAAAATTGGAGGCTTCTGATATATTTCTCCAATAAATTTTTTTTTTGTTTCATTAATTAGTTTTTCATTCACATGATTAAAACAATACATTTTGTTAAATGGAGTTTCTAAATCAAAGGATGGTGTTGTTGCACCAAGAGTAATTGTAGCTTCATATGATTTTTTATAATTTTGAATTTCATTTATTATTTTTGTCATTTTGCCTGAACATATTACTAACAACCCCTCTGCTAGCGGATCTAATGTTCCTGAGTGGCCAATTTTTATTTTTTTAATTGCTAATTTTTGATAAAGAATACTTTTGATTTTTTTTACAACTTGAAATGAAGTCCAATTCAATGGTTTGTTTATTAATAATACCTCTCCATTAATAAATCTTTTTTTTAATTTTTCTTTTTTATTTAAGAGCATAGATTATGGATAATAAACCGACAACAAAACAATAAAAACTAAAATAATATAAAGAAGATTTCTCAACTAATTTAAGCATCAATTTACAAGCAATTAATCCAGAAAAAAAAGCTGAAATAAAACCAAAGATTAAGTAATCCATGTTTATTAAATTTCTATCAAAATCAATTTCAGTCAAATTTTTTATAAGTCCTCCCAGAATTAAAGGTATTACCATTAAAAATGAAAATCTTGCTGCTGTATTTTTTTCAACCCCTAAAAAAATAGCAAAAGCTATGGTTGAACCACTTCTTGATAGACCTGGTAAAATAGCAAATGCTTGAACTAATCCAATAATAAATGAATTAAAAAAATTTAATTTTTTCTTTTTTATTTTTTCTTTTTTTGTGAAAAATAAAAGTGCAGAGGTTAAAAATAACATTGATCCAATTAGTAAAAGATTTCCTTGAAATAATATTGACAAATCATCCTTAAAAAAAAAACCAACTATTGATGCAGGTATCATAGAAATAAGAATATATGCTATATATAAAGAGGAATCTTGACTTTTTGAGTAAATAACATCTGTTATAATTTTTCGAATATCATTTCTAAAAATAATAACAGTGCTAAGAGCTGTTGCGCCATGAATAACAGTTGAGAATAAAAGATTATTATTTTCGATTGAATTTGAATCAATCAAAACTCTTATAATTTCTACATGCCCACTAGATGAAATAGGTAAAAACTCAGTTAAACCTTGTATTATTCCAAGGATAATTGCTGTTATTTTTTCCATTTTTTTTCATTATGTAAAATTGAATAAATCACAAGTATAAAACCAAAAATAATTACGGTTGGAGCCAATCTAATTCTTTGAAAGTTGAAAATTTCTGGGTTAAATTCATTAGGATTTTCAGATTTTCCGCCTGACATTAAAACATATCCAAATAAAATTATAAATACTGAAATAATTAAAATCTTATAATTGGATCTATTTAGTAAGAATTTTTTTCTATCATTCTTCATATCAGTAAATATGGCTAGTATTAACATTAAGAAACTTTTGTGTTGCAAAATATGTGCTAATTAGGGTAATAAATACATATGAAAGTATCAAAAATGAAAAAATAATAAAAAATTCATGAGGGTATTTCAACAAATTCAAGGATGAGAATTTTTCATCAAGATATACAATTAGAACAATTAACAAGGAAATAGATATTACTGATGATAATAAACTTAAAGCTAAATACTTAGTTATAAATGGCCTTCTAATAAAACTTTTTTTTGCTCCGACAAGTTGCATAGTTTTTATTATTAATCTTTTTGAATGAATTGAGAGTCGAATTGAACTATTAATTAATAACATTGAAATAACTAAAAAAATGAGACAAATAGCAATCAACCAATTTGAAATTTTATTTAAATTATCATTTAAAAGTTCTACAAGGGGTTGATCATATATAACCTCTTGAATATATTCTTTGTCTTCGTAAAAATCTTTTAAATTATTCAAAGAAATAGTATTAACAAAGTTTGAGTTCATATAAACGTTAATTGAGTTTAATAGAGGATTGTATCCAAGGAAATCAATAAAGTTTTCTCCAATTTCTTTTATTAAATCGGCAGCGGCATCGTCTTTTGATATAAACTCTATTTTTTTTGTTTCTTCCTTTAATAATAGACTATTTTCTAGTTGTTTTATTTCAAATGGTTTTATTGACTCAGTTAAATACATAGTAATAGCTATCTGTTCTTTAAAATGATTTGAAATTTTTTTTGAGTTAATAAGAAGAACCGAAAGACAACCTAAAAAAAATAGAACTAGAGATATACTCAAAACCAAAGAAAAATAAGTATTTAGGACTCTTCTTTTTTCAAACTTTTCAAAATTATTAATACTCACTTTTAAACTTTAATATAAAAATAATAAAACAGTATATAATTTTGAGTTGATATATCATTAAACTTTTTTTGTTTTAAGTCTTTAAGCGTAATTTAGTAAAAACATTTTTTTGATGAGTGTTTATAATTTCAGGTTAATAGAAAAAAAATGGCAAGAGTATTGGTCAAAAAATAATACTTTTAAAGTAGAGGTTGATAGTTCAAAACCCAAATTTTATGTATTAGATATGTTTCCTTATCCGTCTGGAGCAGGACTTCATGTCGGTCATCCTATTAGTTATATTGCCTCTGATATTTATGCTAGATATAAGAGACATAAAGGTTTTAATGTTTTGCATCCTCAAGGATACGATTCATTTGGTTTGCCAACTGAGCAGTATGCAATATTAACAGGACAACACCCTGAAAAAACAACAAAAATCAATATAAATAGATATAGAAACCAACTAGACAAAATGGGTTTTTCTTATGATTGGTCTAGAGAAATTAGAACTTCTGATACTGATTATTATAAGTGGACTCAATGGATGTTTATTTTACTTTTTAACTCTTGCTATGATTTAAATTTAGATAGGGCTGTCAATATAAATAAACTTGTAAAAATTTTTAAAAATCAAGGAAATGAAAATATTAATTTTTATTGTGAGGAAAATATTTTAAAGTTTACCTCTAAAGATTGGGATTCATTTTCAAAACAGAAAAAAGAAGAAATTTTACAAAAGTATAGATTAGCTTTTATATCTTATACTGAGGTAAACTGGTGTGAGAAATTAGGAACTGTTCTTGCAAATGATGAAATTGTAAATGGTGTATCTGAAAGGGGTGGATTTGAAGTTACAAAAAAAAAGATGGAGCAGTGGAGTATAAGAATAGGAGCCTATGCTGAGAGACTTTTAAGTGGATTAAAAAAAATTGAATGGTCAGATTCAATCAAGGATATACAAAAAAATTGGATTGGAAAATCTACTGGATATTCTTTATCATTCAAAATATATAACAGCAAATCTGAACTACAGGTTTATACAACAAGACCCGATACAATTTTTGGAGTTTCATTTTTAGCTGTATCTCCGGATCATGAATTAATAAGTCAACTTACTATTGACAAATACAAAAAAAATGTAGATTCATTTGTCAAATCTTTCAAATTAAAGTCAGAGAGAGATATTTTAACAAAAATTAATAATTCATCAGGTATTTTTACAGGTTCATATGCAATTCACCCATTAACAGGTAATAAAATTCAAATTTGGATTGCTGATTATGTCTTATCTTCATACGGATATGGTGCAGTTATGTGTGTGCCTTGTGGTGACGAAAGAGATTTTAAATTTGCCAAAAAATATAAAATTAATATTATTAACATTTTTAAAAATATTAATATTTCAACAAAACCTCACACTGAAAAAATCTATGATGAGCTTATAAATTCTGATTTTTTGAATGGATTAAATTATGAGGAGGCAAATCAAAAAATTGGATTAAAGCTTGAAAAAAATAATATAGGATTTAAAAACGTAAAGTATAAGATTAGAGATTCTGTTTTTAGTAGGCAAAGGTACTGGGGAGAACCAATTCCAATTTATTTTAAAAATGGTATACCACATTCACTTAAAAAGGATGATTTACCTTTAAAATTACCCGTAATCAAAAATTTTTTACCTACCCCAGAGGGAAATCCTCCATTGGGCAATGCTAAAATTTGGGCATGGGATGAGAAAAAAAGAATTGTTGTAGATAAAAAATATATTGATAACATTAACATATTTCCATTAGAATTAAGCACCATGCCTGGATGGGCAGGGAGCTCATGGTATTTTAATAGATATATGGATCCTAAAAACAAATTAAATTTTGTTGGAAGTAGAGAACTAAATTACTGGAAAGAGGTTGATTTGTATATTGGAGGAATCGAACACGCCTCTGGTCATTTATTGTATTCAAGGTTTTGGCAGAAGTTTTTGTATGATTTCAATTTGGTTCCAACAGATGAATATGCAAAAAAACTTGTTAATCAAGGAATGATTTTAGGTAATTCAGCTTTTATTTTCAGGACTTCCAAATCTAACACATATATTTCAAAAAACTTGGTTAATGACAATCAATATGAAAGAGTTAGAGTAGATATATCTCTAGTTAATGAAAATGACGAGCTAGATATAGAAAAATTAAAAAAGTGGCTTCCTGAATTTAAAGATGCTAACTTCAAATTAGAAAACGGAAAGTATATTGTTGCAAGAGAAATTGAAAAAATGTCAAAATCAAAGTTTAATGTCATAAATCCTGATGATATTTGTAAAAAATACGGAGCTGATACTTTAAGGTTATACGAAATGTTTTTGGGCCCAATTGAGCAATCAAAACCTTGGAGTATGTCAAGTATTTCTGGAGTTCATAATTTTCTTAAAAAGACTTGGAAATTATTTCATTTAAGAGATAATTTTGAAATTTCAAAAAATGATCCATCAGTTAATTCATTAAAATCACTTAATAAAGCAATAAAAAAAGTAAATGAAGACATACAAAAATTATCTTTTAATACATGTATAAGTTCTCTGATGATATGTGTTAACGAACTTTTGGACCAAAAATGTAATTCATTAGTTATTCTCAAACCATTACTAATTCTTATATCACCTTTTGCACCCCATTTTAGTGAGGAATTGTGGAGTTTAATTGGCTCTAAATCAACTATAGCAAACGAGAAATTTCCTGATCATGATGATTCATATTTAATTGAATTAACCAAAAATTATCCAATTTCATTTAACGGAAAGTTAAGATTCAAAAAAGAATTAAGTATGGATCTGAGTAATGAATCGATTGAAAAAATAATAATGAGTGACAAAAAAACTAATTTTTACTTAAATGGTCAAAAACCAAAAAAAATAATCATAATAAAAGGGAAGATAATAAACATAGTTGTTTAATATTTAGATCTTTTCAAGAAAATTATTTCTACAGGGAAATCTGCTTATCTATTTGTTGATTCAGAGAAATGAATGTTTCTGTTCTAGAAACACCCTTGATCGTTTGAATCTTTTTATTCAAAATATTCATCAAATGCTCATTATCTCTACATAGTATTTTTAAAAAAATACTCCAATTTCCAGTTGTGTAATGACATTCGAGTATTTCTGGAATTTCATCTAATTTCTTAACAGCTTCAGTATTAATCATGGCTTTATCTAAAAAAACACCTACAAAAGCAATCGTTTTAAAACCAAGTAATTTTGCATTTAAGCTTATTTTTGAACCGGTTATTAAATTTGAATTTTCCAATTTTTTTAATCTTTGATGGACAGCTGCACCTGAAATTCCGGCAAGTTTGGATAGTTGCATGATTGAAATTCTTGCATTTTTGACTAATCCTTTTAAAATGATTTTATCAATTTTGTCAACGGAAATTATTTTATTGGTGATTTTCATTTTTTACATATATATTTTTCGATTGCCATAGTCATTGATGGATAATCTTTAGTTGGAGCCTTAATATCTATTTTCAGTTTTGCCTTTTTTGCAGCTTCTATTGTTGTATTGCCGTAACATGCAATTTTAGTATTATTTTGCTTAAAATCAGGAAAGTTTTTAAATAATGATTCAATTCCTGACGGGCTGAAAAAAACAAGTAAATCATAATATACATCTCTTAAATCTGATAAATCGCTTATTACTGTTTTATACAGTTGAGCTCTTTTCCAATTAATTTTAATTGAATCTAAATACTCAGGAATTATTGGCTTTAATAGGTCTGAGGAGGGAAGTAAGAATTTGTCTTCATTAAATTTTTTAAAAACTAAATCCAAGTCCTTTAGTTTATTTTGACCGACATATATTTTTCTTTTTCTATAAACAACATACTTTTGTAGATAATATGCAACTGCCTCTGACTGACAAAAATATTTAGTTGAATCAGGGACATTATAACGCATTAATTTTGTCAATCTAAAAAAATGATCAACAGAGTTTCTACTAGTTAAAATAATTGAGTTATAATTAGAAAAATCAATTTTTTGATGCCTGACTTGTTTTGGTGTTAGTCCTTCAACATGAATGAATGGTCTAAAATCTATCTTTAGATTTAATCTTTCCTTAAGCCTAGTGTATGGGTTATTTTCATTTGAAGGTGAGGGTTGAGATACTAAAATGGTCTTAATACTCATATTGTATTTTTAATAAATTAAAACGATAATCCTTTAAATATCAGAATCCAAGGAAATATTTTAAAGGCACAAAGATATAAAATAATATAGAAAAAAAATGATTTCAAATCTTTTATGTTTTTTAAAAAAAATAATAATTGTTTTGTAATTAAATACAAAAAACTTAATGCAAACATTATATACATTTGATAAATTCCAGATTTAAAAATAAAAAGCAAAAGAAGATTTGAAAAAAATAATAAAAAACTTGATTGAAGATAATAGGTTGAACTAGCAAAAATTAGTTTATAAAACTTTTCTTTATAATTAAATAAAATTGAGAAAACATACAACAAAAAGAGTCTAATAGATGCTAATGAAATAAGTGAAATTAATATTAATAAAAAAAAATAGAACCCCTTAAGATTATTAAATATTGTATTTGTTAAAAGATATATTGAAAGACCAAATGTTTTTAATGTAAAGAGAACAGCAAAATAAAAAAAATTAGTTTTTAAACCTTTGTGACCTTTATCATATATTTTAATATAGATTATTGTTTCATAAAATCTTATTAGATATAAAAATCTAGTTGAATTTATTTTTTTTAATAATCCAATTAAAAAAAAACCTAAAATTAATGACAGAATTATCCAATCTTCAATAAGAAAAGTTTTATTTAATTCAATTTGCATAATAATAAAGATATAATAGATTTAGATACTTAATAATTAATTATAATTTTAATTCATTAAATCATTATTATTATTTTTAATAAAATGAAAAAAAAATCAATTGTTATAGTTCCAACCTATAATGAGATATTAAATATTGAAAAATTAATATTTTCAATAATGAATGTTAAAAATAATTTTGATGTTCTTGTAGTTGATGATAATTCTCCTGATAAAACCTTTGTTAAAGTCAGTAAGCTAAGAGAAAAATTTAATAATAGGTTGTTTCTTTTGTTAAGAAAAAAAAAAGAGGGGTTGGGTAAAGCTTATTTAGAAGGATTTAATTGGGCTATAAAAAAAAAATATGACTATATTTTTCAAATGGATGGTGATTTTTCTCATGATCCTTTAGAATTAGATGCAATGTATAAAAAAATAAATTCGGGTAATGATGTTGTTATAGGATCAAGGTATTTGAATGGCATTAATGTCATCAACTGGCCATTGTCAAGAATAATCTTATCTAAGGGGGCATCATATTACGTTAAATTAATTACTGGTATTCCAATCTCTGATCCAACTTCTGGTTTTGTTGGATTCAAAAGCAAAGTATTAAATTCCATTTCTTTGGATAAAATAAAATTTATTGGCTATGCATTTCAAATTGAGCTTAAGTATAAATCTTGGAAAAAAGGTTTTAGTTTAGTTGAGCATTCTATTATATTTAAAAATAGGGTAAAAGGAAAGTCTAAAATGAATGGTTCAATAATTTGGGAAGCAATTTATGGTGTTCTAAAATTGAAATTTTTAAAAAATTTTTAATTATGAAGGATATTTTAATCAAGGGTGGAGAAATTGTAGATTCTGGTAAAATATTAAAGAAAGATATTTTAATATCCGGAGAAAGAATTAAAAAAGTTGATTATGAGATTTCTGTTAATCAAAATTACAAATTAGTTGATGCTAAAAATAAACTTTTAATTCCTGGTCTAATTGATGATCAAGTTCATTTTAGAGAACCTGGTTTGACACATAAAGGAGATTTTCTCAGCGAATCAAAGGCTGCTGTAGCTGGTGGAATCACATCATTTATTGAAATGCCGAACACTAAACCTCAAACAACAACAAAACTTGCATTAGATAAAAAATATGATCTTGCTAAAAGGTCATCTTGGGCAAATTTTTCTTTTATGTTTGGAGGAACAAATGATAATTTCACAGAAATTAAATCTATCGATAAAAATAAAATTGCAGGATTTAAACTTTTTTTAGGTTCATCAACGGGGAATATGCTAGTTGACGATGAAGAAGTTTTAGAAAAAATATTCAGAAGCACAAACTTACCAATTTCTGTTCATTGTGAGGATGAGGATTTAATAAAATCAAACATTAAACAATTTAAACTAAAATATGGTAACGAAATTCCAATCAAGTTTCATCCATTAATTAGAAGTAGAGAAAGTTGTATTAAGTCAACAAAAAAAGCCATAAGAATAGCAAAAAAAACAGGTGCAAAACTTCATGTTTTCCATCTATCTACTGAAGAAGAAACCAATTTTTTTTCAAATGAACTTCCCCTAAAAGATAAAAAAATCACGTCAGAGGTTTGTGTTCATCACTTATGGTTTGATGATTCAAATTATGACAAACTTGGTTCTAAAATTAAATGGAATCCAGCTATTAAATCAGAAAAAGATAGAGATGCACTTTGGGATGCTTTAAATGATGACAGAATAGATATTATTGCGTCTGATCATGCACCACACACTTTAGTTGAAAAAAATCAAAGTTATTTAAAATCTCCATCAGGAGGTCCGATGGTTCAGCACAATTTATTAGCTCTAATTGAGTGTTATAAAAAAGGTAAAATTAAACTCGAAAAAATTGTTGAGAAAGCTTGTCATAATCCAGCAATACTTTTTAAAATTAAAGATAGAGGAAGAATAAAGGAAAAGTTCTTTGCTGACATTGTTATGATAGATTTAAATAGTTTTACAAATGTAAATCCTGATAATATTTTATACAAATGTGGATGGTCTCCATTTGAAGGTTTTAATTTTTCATCAAAAATAATTTCTACTTGGATTAATGGTCAGTGCGCATACAGCAATGGAAGTTTTTTAGAAAAACCAACAGCTAAACCTCTTGAATTTATGCTATGAAAAAAATCATTATAGTATTTTTTCTAACATTGTCATGTGATATTAGTTCAATTTCAAAAGAACCAAATAATTATATCAGTGAATCAACTCTAATTAATATTATATATGATTATACAATTTTAAATTCTATTAATGATTCTGGTTTTTCAGATGATAATTTGGATTCGATTTTTAATATGGATTACATATATAAAAAGTATGATATTGATAGCGTAAAATTGATAGAAAGTCAAAAATTTTATTCCAAAAATCCAAGAAAAATGATGAGTATTTACTTAGAGGTAGACAAAAAGCTTAAAAAAGCTAAAGATAGTATTGATTTTTTGATTAAATCAGATTAAAAAATTTTTGAATATTTTAATTTTAATTTTTTGGAAATATCAGTTCCTTTAATCTCATAATCGTTAAACAAACTGTTTAATAAGTTACTGCTTAATCTACTTTTTCTCAAGAGTAAAACTGAAAAAATTTTTTCTAAAGCAATAAGAATAATAAAAATATATTTTGGGATTTTAAGATAATATTGTTTGTAATTATTTTTTTTTGTCAAAAAGTATAAAAAGTCTAAGAATTTGATGTTTTTAGAAACTAAAATGATTTTTTGATTTTTGATGTTTGAATTTAAAAGTTCAATAATTGAATTAACAACATCTTCTATTTTTACAATTGAAAGAATACCATCGGTATAGAACAGAATTTTTTTTCTTATATATTTATCAATTGATTTGTATAATTTATTAAAAACCCCATCACCTAAGATTACACCTGGACTTACTATATTTATATTAATTCCTTCTTGTGATGCTCTCCATATTTCAAGTTCTGCCACTTTTTTTGTGAACCCATAATAAGAATTTAACTCTTTATCATTTTCATTGATTGAGTATTTATTTGGGTTATCATTTGTTAGAGCAGCAATTGAGCTAACAAAAATCATTTTTTTTATTTTATGTTTAATAGAAAGGTTAACTATGTTTGAGGTTCCTATGATGTTTATTTCATTTAATTTTTTTTTGTCAGAGCTAGAAAATGAAACAAGACCGGCGCAGTGTATGACGTAATTAACCTGACTAAAAACCTCATCCAATTCAGAAAAATTTAAAATATCACACTTTTTCCAAATTATATTGTTAAAAAAATTTTCTCCTTTAGTTGATTTTCTTTTAAAAAATTTTTTTACTAAGTTAACTTTACTTTGACTTCTGTACAATGAAATTATTTTTTTTTCTTTTGCTAATGAAAATAGAATGTTAGATCCAAGAAATCCTGTTCCTCCAGTTATTAATATCATCTAGTAAAATTAATCTTTTTCATTGTTTTTTTAAATAGTTTGTCATGAGAAATATATATTTGTTATATATTATAAATAATGAAAAATCAATTTCTTAAAGAACTTAAGTGGAGAGGTCTAATTCACGATGTCACTCCGGAAATTGAAAAATATCTTGATAAAAGAGATGCATATGCATATATTGGATTTGATCCTACCTCTAGTTCTTTTCACATAGGCAACTTAGTGCAATTAATAATTTTAATACATTTTAAAAAATACGGTTATAATCCAATTGCATTAATTGGAGGAGCTACCGGAATGATCGGAGATCCTTCAGGGAAATCTAAAGAGAGAGTTTTATTAGATTCAGATACTATAAAAGAAAACGTTATATCATTAAAGAAACAGTTAAACAAATTTTTTCTTGCTACCAATAAAACTAAGAGCGATTGTTTAGTTTTAAACAATCTTAGTTGGATTGATAAATTTAGTTTCATCGAATTTTGTCGTGATATTGGAAAACACATTTCAGTTAATTATATGATGTCAAAAGATTCAGTGAAAAATAGAATTAAATCAGATTCTAACTCTGGAATGTCTTTTACTGAATTCACGTATCAATTATTTCAAGCTTTCGATTTCTTCTATTTATCAAAAAAATTTAATTGTTTATTACAAATAGGAGGAAGTGATCAGTGGGGCAATATCACTACTGGAATTGAGCTTATAAGAAGAAAATCAGGAGTAAATGCCCATGCTTTAACATGTCCGTTAATTACTAAATCAGATGGAAAAAAATTTGGTAAGACTGAGTCTGGTAATATTTGGCTTGACAAAAATAAAACATCTATATATAAATTTTATCAATATTGGTTAAACATTTCAGATGAAGATGCCTTTAATTACATTAAGATTTTTACGTTTCTTGAAAAAGACTTGATTGAAAATTTAATTGCAAATCATAAAAAAGATCCTCATTTAAGAATTGTTCAAAAAAAATTAGCTGAAGAGGTAACAATTATGGTTCATTCACAAGAAGAATTAGATAATGCTAAGTTGGCCTCTAAAATACTTTTTGGTTCATCAACATTTGAAGATTTAAAAAAAATCAAAAAAGAATTTTTTATTGAAATTTTCAATGGTGTTCCTCAATTTGAAATTTCTCTTGATAAAGTCAGTTCAGGTTTAAAAATTATTGAAGCACTTACTTTGAACTCAATTTTTTTAAAATCTAATGCTGAGGCAAGAAGGTTACTCGTTCAAAATTCTATCTCAATTAACAAAAATAAAGTTGATCAAAATTATATAATTTCGGATGAAGACATAGTTAATGATTGTATTTTAATTCAAAAGGGTAAAAAAAATTATTTTTTGTTAAAGGTAATTTAGCTTAAAAGTAAACTACATCCTCTTGCTTCAGAACCATCAATTCGACCTATAACTTCAAACTTGTTTTCAGAAATTATTTTACCTTGGTCTTGCGTTGCTATGAATGAGCATGACTCTTGATTTGCTAAGTCAATTATATTTATTCCTCCAGTAGAATTAATAGATAATTCTTTTAACGGATCGTTTAAATCTCTAATTTTTATTTTCATCCACGGTGGAGAGGAAAAAACACCATCACCTTTTGAATAACATTGAGAAAGAAGTTCCGTCATGCCATATTCAGAATGTATTTTATTTACGCCAAGTCTATCTATAAGTTTATTGTGCAATTCCTCTCTAATCATCTCTTTTTTTCTTCCTTTCATTCCACCAGTTTCAATTACAATAGTATTTTTTAGATTAATCTTTGAGAATTGGATAAGATCAAGCAGTGCAAATGAAACACCTATAAGCATTGTTTTTTTTTTACTTTTTTCTAAAAACTTTAGTTTCTCAAAAATCAATTCATATTCGTTTGTAAAAAAAAATCCTTTATTATTTGAAACATCAATTAATTCTTTTACCATAAAAATTATTGACGAGTTTGGATTTTCTGAGTACAAGGGTAGTAATGCTAAAAAATTATATTTTGTGGGACTACCATAAAAATATGAAAATGAGTTAAGAAGTGAATTTTTATAAAATGAAATATCGTGAATATAGTGTTTTGATTGATTTTTTTTTGTTTTTGAACTCGAATAAAAAATTTTAGATATTGAATTTTTAAAAGATTTAACTTTTTTTGTTTTGAAAAATTCAATTGGTAAAAAAGGAATTTGATCTAATTTTTTTACATCATTCAAATCAGTTCCAATTAAATTGCAATATGATTGATAAACAGGGTTTAATTTATATTGCATTCTAAATATTCTTATTGCATAATATTCAAATTCATTTTCAGATTTAATTTTGAAAATTTTGTTATTATAATTCATCAAAAAAATAATTAACATTAAATTATTCTTAAAATAACACTTTAAATCTTATTTAATAATAAATTGTTAACTTAAAAAAAATATTTTCTTAATGGACAATGAAAAATTGAAAATATTGATTGTTGACGATGAACCTGACATTCTAGAGATATTGAAAATTAATCTAGAAAACGCAGGTTACAAGGTATACTCAGCTTCCAATGGAAAAAAGGCCTTAAAAAAAGCTGATTTAATAATTCCTGATTTAATTATTCTTGATATAATGATGCCCATTATGGATGGAATTGAAACTTGTGAGAGACTAAGATTAGATGAGAGATTTAAAGAAACTATAGTTATATTTTTAACTGCAAGAGGTGAAGAGTATTCACACATTGCTGCTTTTGAATCTGGAGCTGATGATTACATTACTAAGCCTGTAAGAATTAAAATATTAATATCTAAGATCAAGGCTCTATTTAGAAGAAAGCTAGCAACAGGAAATTCTTCTGAAAATTTGCTTTTTAAAAACCTCAAAATTTTGGCTGATGAATATAAAATTTTATTATCAGGAAAAGAAATATTGTTACCAAAAAAAGAATTTGAGTTATTATATTTACTTGCAAATAAACCTAATAAAGTTTTTAAAAGGGAAAAAATAATGAAAAATGTTTGGGGCAGTGACGTTGTTGTTGGCGATCGAACAATTGACGTTCATATTAGAAAATTAAGAGAAAAAATTGGAGACAAATATTTCAAAACTATCAAGGGAGTAGGATATAAATTTGTCATTTAATTAAATTTTAATGAACAGAGTTTCAATTTTATTTTCTTTAATTATCACCTCGATTATAGCAATATTATTTTGTTTAATTATTCTATTAACAAAAAGTGTTTTTTTTGAAAACTCTAATAATTTAATTTTCTTAATTTTTAGTTTATTTTTTTTGTTTTTCATAATCATGATTTCAACAAATATTTTAATTGGCAAGTTTGTTAAGTCAAAGATTGACGATTTGTATAGTGCATTTAATTCTTCAGGTATTCCAATTGAAACTGACGAGGTCAAAAGTGACTCCAAGAAATTGGTTAAATCCATTCAGCAATTTGCTGATGATAGCAATATAAAAATTAAACTAATGGAACAAAAGGAAAATTTTCGTAGAGAATTCATTGGAAATTTAGCTCACGAATTAAAAACTCCATTATTCACTGTTCAAGGATATGTATATACTATATTAGACGGTTTAATTGATAGTAAAAAAGAAATTAAGTCTTATTTAAAAAAATCATTAAAAGGTATCAATAGATTGGAGGAAATCATAAATGACCTTGATACAATTACTAAAATTGAATCAGGATCAGCAAGATTAAAGATTAAATCATTCGACTTAAATGAATTAATAACTGATGTTTTTGATATGTTGGAACCGAAATCAAAGAAAAAACAAATTTCTTTAACATTAGAAAATTCAGGAACGGTTAATTTAGTTAATGGTGACATTAAATCTATTAGGCAAGTTTTAACAAATTTAGTGGACAATTCATTAAAATACGGAATTAAAGGTGGTACAACTGAAATTTTAATTAAAAATATTTCGGATGATAAACTTTTGGTAAGGGTTATTGATAATGGGAAAGGGATCACTGAAAATCACTTGCCGAGAGTTTTTGAGAGATTTTATAGAGTTGATGAAAATAGAAGTAGATCTGAAGGTGGTTCAGGCTTAGGTTTAGCAATTGTAAAACACATAATTGAAGCTCATAATGAACAGATATATGTAGAAAGTACAGAGGGAATTGGATCTGAGTTTGCTTTTACATTAAATAGATCTTTATAATTTATAATATATTGGGTAGTAAAAACAAATTAAAAAAATTCAATGATTTAAAAGATTTTAAAAATGTCTTAGAGCCTTCTAGGGATGTGTTAATAGATGATAAATTTAAAATTAAAGGAAAATGGTCAAATTTTTTTAAAAATAATAATCCAATAATTTTGGAATTAGCTTGTGGAAAAGGAGAATACTCTTACGAGCTAGCAAAATTATATCCAGATAAAAATTTTATAGGGATTGATATTAAAGGATCTAGAATATGGTCAGGAGCAAAGAAAAGTCTTGAAAATAAGTTAGAAAATCTTTTTTTTATAAGAGCACAGATCGAATTATTAAATTCAATTTTTGCAAATCAAGAGGTAAGTGAAATTTGGATTACTTTTCCTGATCCAAACATTAAATTCAAAAGAATTAAGCATTGTTTATTGAATAATCAATTTCTAGAAATTTATAAAAAAGTTTTAAAGGTTGGAGGTTTAATAAATCTTAAAACAGATAGTGAGTTTTTATATGGTTATGTTCTCGGTATATTATCTAAAAATAAAAGTAAAATTCATTATGCTCATCATGATATTTACTCAAATAGATATTCACCTAATGAATCAATTAATATTAAAACACATTACGAGATGATTTATTTAAAGGAGAAAAAAGCTATAAAGTATCTAAAATTTGAGTTATAAATATTTTTGTTGTGGATTTTTATGAAAAAGTATATAGTGTAGTAAAACAAATACCATTTGGAAGAGTAACAACTTATGGCTCAATTGCAAAATATATAGGACATCCTAAAAGTTCTAGAACTGTTGGATGGGCATTAAATGTTTCTCACTATACCAAAATTATTCCAGCTCATAGGGTAGTAAATAGATCTGGTATTTTAACTGGGAAACATCATTTTCAAGGAATCAATTTAATGCAACAATTATTAGAGAACGAGGGTATTGAAATTGAAGAAAATAAGATAAAAAATTTCAATATTATTTTCTGGGATCCAAATATGAATTTACAATCTTTTAAGACTAATTAATTTTTTGGAATTCTTTAAAGAATTTATCTTTGTATAAATTATAAGTTTGAAAATAAAAAAAGAAGATATAATCAATTCTTTGAGTCTTGTAAAATTACCAGGAGTCAATATTAATTTAATTGAAAGCAAATTAATTAAAAATATCGTTGTTTTTGGCGACGAAGTTATAATTGATTTAGAAATTAAAAATCCTAGTCTTCAATATAGAAAGAAAATTGAGGTAGATATATTAAAGATAATTCATCAAAAGGTTTATAAAAAAGCTAAAATAAAAATTAATGTATCAATTGATAAATCAAAAACTGAATCATTGAATACTAAACCAAAAATTAAAGACATAACCTCAATAATTGCAATTTCCTCTGGGAAAGGCGGAGTTGGTAAATCTACAATTGCATCTAATATTTCTGTTGAATTAGCAAAAATGGGTTTTAGTGTTGGTATACTTGATGCTGATATTTATGGACCCTCTATTCCACTGATGATGGATGTCGAAAATATGAAGCCCCTATCTATTAACGAAGGTGACAAAGTTAAAATCAAACCTATTGAAAATTATAGTGTTAAAATTTTATCTATAGGTTTTTTCACTAAACCAAGTCAAGCTGTCATTTGGAGAGGTCCTATGGCAGCAAAAGCTCTTAATCAAATGATTTTTGATTCTGCTTGGGGAAAGTTAGATTTTTTAATTGTTGACTTACCACCTGGAACTGGTGATATTCATTTAAGCATAGTTCAATCATTACCATTGGACGGCGCTGTAGTTATAAGTACACCTCAAAATGTTGCTTTAGAGGCAGCTAGAAAAGGGATTTCAATGTTTACTCAAGAAAATATAAATGTCCCTGTCTTAGGAATTATCGAGAATATGTCTTACTTTTCACCTAAGGAATTTCCTGATAAAAAGTATTTTATTTTTGGAAAATCTGGAGCTAAAAATTTATCAGTTGATTTAGATGTGCCTTTTTTAGGAGAAATACCAATAGAGGAAACAATTAGAGAAGCTGGAGATTTTGGAAGACCGGTGTCATTACAAAAAAATACAGATATTTCAGAATCAATAAGCAGAATAACAAGAAATATGATAACTCAATTATTGAAAAGAAATAAAAATTTACCTCCTACTGAAATCGTCAAGATTACTAATATGTCAGGATGTTCTGCAATAAAAAAATAATTATGGAATCAGTTGAATTAAAAAAAAATATCATGTTGGCGTTGGATGAAATTAGACCATTTTTAGCCTCAGATGGTGGTGATATATCTTTAGTTTCTATAAAAGATGATGTAGTCAATGTTAGATTTCATGGAGCTTGTGAGGGTTGTAAAGTGAATCAAATGACACTAAAAACTGGTGTCGAGATGACAGTAAAAAAATATGCTCCTCAAATTAAAAAAGTTGTTAGCATATAAACTAATATATCTTGTCAAAAAAAACATTAATTAAAGTTCTTTTACTTTTTATTTTCACAACTCTTAAATCCCAAGATAATTTTCTATTAATTGGGCATAGGGGAGCTATGGGTCTTTTACCAGAAAATACATTATCCTCTATTGAATTGGCAATCAATTTAGGTTGTGATGCTGTTGAAATTGATGTTTTTAAATGCGCAAGTGGAGAGCTTGTAGTGTTTCATGATAAGAAAGTTAATAAATTGACTAATGGTTATGGAAGAATTGAAAAAATGTCATTAGATGAAATTAAAAAATTAATTGTAATTGGAAATGAAAAGATTCCAACCCTTACTGAAGTCTTAGATTTAATTAATGGTAAGATAATTTTAAACATTGAATTAAAAGGAAGAAATACAGCAATTCCAACTCATAAATTATTAAATAAATATTTTTTAAACTCAAAGTGGACACCAGATAAGATACTTATTTCAAGTTTTATTCAAAATGAGCTTACAGATTTTAGAATGCTAGATAATAATGTTAGGTTAGGTGTTTTAATTGAAAAAAATATCGAAAAGTCAATAAAATTTTCAAAAAAAATTAATGCTTTTTCTATAAATCCAGATTATAAATTATTAAACAAAAAAAACCTTATGTTAATAAAAGAAAATGGATTTAAAGTTTATCCTTGGACTGTTAATGACATGGATAAATTTTATAGTTTAGTTGAAATGGGAGTTGATGGAATTATTACTGACTTTCCAAATCTTGTTAGGTAATTTAAAAAATTATTAAGTAAATTAAATTTTTAAAGTCCTAAATTTGGTGTATGAACGAATCTGAATTTATTTTTAAAAAAAAAATTCAATGTGATCTAGTCTCTGAGTGGACATCTCCAAGTAATATTGCACTAATTAAGTATTGGGGAAAGCAAGATTTACAAATTCCAAAAAATCCATCAATAAGTTTAACACTTTCAAATTGTAGAACGCAAACGAGGCTTACTGTATCACCTATTAAAAAATATAAAAAAAAAATTTCATTTGATTTGTTTTTTGATGGCAATCTAAAACCAGAGTTTAACAAAAAAGTTGAGCAATTTTTTTTCAGAATTTCTAAATATGTACCATTTGTTTTTGACAATCATTTTAAGATTGAAACAAAAAATTTTTTTCCTCACAGTAGTGGAATAGCTTCTTCTGCCTCTGCTTTTAGTTCAATGGCACTAACAATAGTGTCTCTAGAGCGAAAATTTAATGATGATATGAATGACGAGCAATTTTATAAAAAGTCTTCATTTTTATCTAGACTAGGTTCTGGGAGTGCTTCTAGAAGCATTTTTGGTAAAATAGCTTTATGGGGTGAAAGTGAATTTTTCAGTAAAAGCTCAAATTTATATTCAATTCCTCTTGTTGAAAAAATTAATCCAATTTTTAATGATTTAAATAATACTGTCCTTATTGTTGATGATCAGGTAAAAGAAAAAAGTAGTAGTTATGGTCACGACTTGATGAATTCAAATCCATTTTCATTTCAAAGATATGAACAAGCCAAAAATAACATTGGAAGAATAAAAAAGGTTTTTAAAAATGGTGATTTGGATGAATTCATTCAAATAGTAGAATCTGAGGCATTGACTCTTCATGGTTTAATGATGTCTTCTAATCCTTACTACCTTTTATTAAAACCTAATTCAGTTGAAATAATTAGAAGAGTTTGGGATTATAGAAGAGAATATAAATATCCAGTTTGTTTTTCTTTAGATGCTGGATCTAATATTCATTTACTTTATCCCTCAAGGTATAAAAAAGTCATTAAAGAATTTATTACTAATGAGTTATTAAATTTTTGCAAAGACAAAAAATATATTGATGATTATATGGGATCAGGTCCCGAAAAAATTAAATAATTTGGAAAATAAAATTTTTAATTCTAAAATTCTGTTATTTGGAGAGTTTTCTATTTTAAACAACTTAGATGCCTTAATTATACCATTTTCAAAATTTTGTGGAAGTTTAGCTTTCGAAAATAAAATTAAAACAAATGAATCTAATATTGAATTAAGCAAATATTTTAAGTTTTTAGAGTTAAATAAATTAGATAATATTTTGGATCTTGATAATTTTAAATCTGATTTAGATCGAAATATTTATTTTGAAAGTAATATTCCAATTGGCTATGGTTTGGGAAGTTCGGGAGCACTTGTTGCAGCAGTTTTTGATAAGTACTACAGAAAAAAAAATAATGATTTAAATGAAAACAACATCTTTGAAATGAAAAAAATCATGTCAAAGATGGAAAATTACTTCCATGGTAATTCTTCTGGTTTAGATCCATTGAATTCATATTTTGGAAAATCAATAATTGTTAAATCAAAAAAAATAAATACTATTACATTTCAAACATTTAATTCAAATGATTATTCTTTTTTTTTGATTGACACTAATATCAAAAAAAACACTCAGAAAATGGTTAATATATTTAAAGATAAAATGAAATCTCAATTATTTAGTAATAAGATATTTAATGATTTTAATAATCTAAATAAAAATTGTATACAAAGTTTAATAGTCAATAATATTGATCTATTGAATGAAAATTTTAAAAATTTGTCCATATTCACTTTTGATTATCTTAATCAAATGATCCCAAAAAATTTCATAGAAATTTGGTCTTATGGTAATCAAAATAATTTATTCAATTTAAAATTATGTGGCTCTGGAGGTGGTGGATATTTGTTAGGATTTACAAAATCATTAAAACAAACAAAAAAAGTATTTAAGAACTATAAACTACTGGAGGTATTTTAATTTTTACAAATGAGATTAAATAAATTTATTTCGAATTCAGGGATTTGCTCAAGACGCGAAGCAGATAAATTTATTTCTATGGGATTAGTTAAAGTTAATGGTAAAGTAATAACAAAAATGGGTTACAAAATTGAGCCTAAAGATAATGTCACTTTCGATGAAATAAAAATTAACGCTGAAAACTTAGTATATGTTTTAATTAATAAACCAAAAGGATATATTTTATCAAAAAAAAATCAATACAAAAAAAATATTACACAATTAATTAATATTGAAAATTCGTCTAAATTAATTTCCTTACACTCTTCTAATAGAAAATCAACAGGTGTACTTTTTTTATCTAATGATCAAGCTTTTGTAGATAATTTAAAAAACTCTAAAAATCCAATAAAAAAAATTTTAGAGATTACTCTTGATAAAAAACTAATTAAGTCTGACCTAGAAAAGATTAAGAAAAAAATTTTTAGTAAAAGTCATTTTAAAAGAAATAAAGAGATTATAAATTTTGTTAGTGGAGAATTAAAAAATAAAGTTGGTGTTGAAACTTTTTATAAAGATATCAATGAAATATTTAATTTTTTTGAGTTTTTCGGATACAAAATAATAACTTCAGATGTCTCAGTTTGGGGTCCTTTAAATAAAAAAAAACTTGAGCGAGGTCAATGGAGATTTTTAAGTAAAGATGAGATTAGTATTCTTAAAATGTTATAAAAATTTAGTTTAATAATTTCTTAATTGCCAATTAAATTTTAGAAACGTTATTTTTGGTTTTTCATCTATTTCTGTTGTAGAATATTTTTTTATGAATTTTATAAATTCCTTTCTGTCGCTAAAATAATTCGAAATCCATTTGAATATTTTTGATAATTCTAACTGGTTTTTTCTAAGTTTATTCTTTGAATTATCATTAATAAAAAGTTTTGTTGCTGCGTCTAATTGATTATCAATTTCATAACTTTTAAATGCAAAATTTAAAAGGTTAGGAGAAGATTTTGCATGGCAATTGATTACAAAATAGATTCTGGGATCTTTAAACTTTTTTAAAATGTTTTCAATTTGTATCAACGAATAATCAGTTTTTCCCAACTTAAATAAAGCTATTTTTCTATTTTTAATTATTTTAAAATTACGATTAGTAGATAAATTTTTTATTACTTGAAGAGTGGATAGTGAGTTGTAGACGTTAATCCAGTAAGACATTAATTCATGTTTACTCCAATTTGAATTTGGTTCAAATTTTTTTACAAGTTTTAAATACGAATATATTTCCTCAATATTGTTAGCCCAACTTTTGTAATTTATTTTCCCATTTTTTGAAACATATTTTTTTAGCTGTATATCCCATATAGCATGTATGCTTTTGTCAATAGGTTTAATGGGGTTACTATTGCTATCTTGAATACTGAATAATAAACAAAGAAAAATAATTTTAATATTTACTTTATAGAAGTTCATCTGAAATTCCTAAAACATAATCTGATATATATTTTTTCAAAAATTTTTTGTTTAAAACATCTTTACCAAAAATATTTTTTTCATCATGTATAATTTTATACAAATCAATAGTAATAAATTCTTTAATATATTTTTTTGACAATGGAGCATAACTAAAGTGCCACGGTTCAAACAAAAACCCTTTTCTATTAATGTTATTTGTGTAAACCTCATGAAATCCAAATCTTTTTGAATTATTTGTCAACCATTTATACATTTTTGAAAAGGGGCCATTTTTCAAATACAATTTAGTTATTAAAACATCTCCGTTAACTTTTTCGTTTGAGTCAATAATATCAATATCAGTACCCCAATGATGCCTTGAAGTACCTGGAATTGTTGAATATTTCATTATTTCACGAATATTTTCTAAACTAGTTAGTCCTTTTTCTAAGTTTAATTCAAATTTTCTATTCCAGATTTTTCTTTGTCTATCAAAAGATCTATAACCAGAAACTATTTCAAGTTTTATACCACTTTTGAGTGCTTCATTTTTCATTTTTAAAAATGCAATGTTTACCTTAGGTAAAACTTTATAATTTTTTCCAACTAATTTAGGAGTTCCCTTTCCTACAAGATAATTCTTATCAAAAAAAAATTCTCTTTTATTGAAGTTATAAATAAGCGGTAGTGAATAAATTAGTTTTAAAAAATTTGATCTATTCATTTTATTTTTTTTTCACATTTATAGTGGATACCAATATTTTCAATAGTAAACGGATCATTTATCATTTTAAATCCATTTTTTAAATAAAAAGATAACGCTTTTTCTCTTGCATTTAGCCAAATTAAATTTGTTTTTGAATTTTGTAGAATCTTTTCAGCTTCAATTATTAAATTTGATCCTACACCAATTTTTCTATATCCTTCGAGAACAGCCATTCCCCTCAACCTTTTTATTTTTGATATTGAAGATGATTGATTTAAAATTGAAATTATGCCGATAATTTTGTTTTCTTTTATTGCTCCCAAGTGAAAACTAAAAGGGTTATTATCATCTTCAAACTCACAATGTTTTATTGGAATTTTTCCGTCTCTTAAAACAAGTTGTCTAATTGGAAGAGTGTCTTTTGCTAAAATTTTTCTTATTTTAAAATAATTAATCATTAAATTAAATTTAAACTTAAAACTAAATTATAATTTTTATTAAAAAAATTTTAAAGTCTTATATTAGCAATATTATTGCGGAAGTAGCTCAGTTGGTAGAGCGTCAGCCTTCCAAGCTGAATGTCGCCGGTTCGAACCCGGTCTTCCGCTCCATTTTTATAAAACTTTATATTTTTTTCTTTTCATTAATATTTTCTTTTTCATATGGTCAAACTTTAGAAATTAATGGAAAAGTAATGTTTAACGATGAGTTTGTAAGTGCTGTTAATGTAATTAATAATAGTTCAGGAATCGGAACTATATCTGACATTAATGGTGATTTTACTATTACTGTAAAAGTAGACGATGAGTTAATTTTTTCTTCAATTCAATACAAAATTAAATCAGTAAAAATTAAAATTGAAAATATTTTAGATAAGGAACTCTTGGTAAAATTAGACAGAAAAGTTAATTTTTTAGAGGAGGTAGTTGTAAGTCCTGAGGATAAAAGAAAATTTTTGGAACTTAAAAATGAGGAATTCAAGAGGTATGTTTATGAAAGAGATAAGTCATCCAAGTTGGATAATGAAATTATGAATAGAGGGAAATTGCAAGATGGGTTAAACTTTAGTAACATATATAAATTTTTAACTAAAAATTTAAAAAATGAAGAAAAAAATGAAATAGATAAATTGTTTTCAAACATATTACCAAAAATATTTGAAAAAGAATTTTTCATTTATGAACTTGGAATAAATAATAATGAGGTAGTTGATTTCTTAAATTTTTTAGACACTGAAGATTTTGACAAAAATATTTTAGAAAAGGAAAGTAAGTTTTATTTGATAGATTTTTTAATTGAAAAATCCAGTAATTATAAATCAAAAAAAAATAATTATGACTAATTTTTTTACTTATATTTTTTTGTGTTTTATTCAAATAATAAATATTCATGAGTTTTATGTTAGTGCTACAAAGGTTGATTATTCCAAGGAAAACAGTTCAATTCAGTGTGTGTCAAGAGTTTTTTTAGATGATCTAGAGAAATCTTTTAGTTTTGATGATTATATATTCTCAGTTAATAAAAATGGTAAACAAAAATTTGATTCCCTTTTAAAAAAATATTTAAATAAAAACTTTAGTTTAATTTTAAATGATGAAAAGCTTAAATTAAGTTTTATCGGAACAGAAATTGATAATGATTTAGCAATAATTTATTTTGAATTTTCTATTAAAAAAAAAATTGACTCTATTGTGATAAAAAATTCTATTTTAATGGATAAAATTAGTACTCAAAAAAATATTATTCATTTTAGTTATGATAGTTTTAAAAGAAGTTATCTTTTATCAAAAAAGAATCCATATGTTATTGTTAACAATTTTAAAAATTGAATTATGATAAAAAGGTTTTCAATATTATTTTTTTATTTATCAATTTTGACTTTTTTTTGTCAAAAATCGTTCTCCCAAACGCATATTGGTCACAAAAATGAAAACAAATTCAAACAGCTTTATGAGGAGTTTATGACTCCTAATAATTACAGAACAGCATCAGGTGCTCCTGGAAATTTATATTACCAGCAAAAAGTTGACTATAATATGGATATTATTCTTGATGAGAAAAAAAATAAGATTTTTGGAGAAGCTAAAATAACTTACCATAATAATTCACCTGATGATTTAACTTATTTATGGATTCAGCTTGATCAAAATATTAGAAAAAGTGATGCTCCAGCATTATTAAAAAATCCATCTTCAGCGCCTGAAGTTGAAGTTGCATCTACTTTTTTGAAAAAATATCTTATTGAACCATTTGACGGAGGTTTTAATATAGAATATTTAAAAGAAATAGATGGAAAAAAATTACACTACAAGATAAATAATACAATGATGCTAGTTTATTTAAATAAAAGTCTTAAAAGCGGTGAGCAATTAGAATTTAAAATCAAATGGAATTATTTAATTAATAATCATGTTCCTGAAAGAACCAGATCTGGCTTTGAATATTTTCCTGAGGATGACAATAATTCATATGTAATTGCTCAATTCTATCCTAGACTTGCTGTTTACAACGATGTGGAAGGTTGGCAAAATTATCAATTCTGGTTTAATGGAGAGTTTGCATTAAATTTTGGAGATTATAATGTTAGTATAACTGTTCCTGATGATCACATTATGGAAGCAACAGGTGAATTACAAAATCCAAAAGAGGTATTGTCAAAAATTGAGTACAAAAGGTATAAAGATGCTTTCAACTCTTTTGATAAGCCTATTTTAATTGTTACTGAAGAGGAAGCAAGAGTTAAAGAAAAAATTAAGTCAGAGAAAACTAGAAAATGGAAATTTAGTGCAAAAAATGTGAGAGATTTTGCCTTTGCAACATCTAGAAAATTTATTTGGGACATGATGAGTGTAAAGGTTAATAATAAAAATATTATTGCTTCATCATTATATCCAAAAGAGGGAAATCCGCTTTGGGAAGAATATTCAACTAAGGTAGTTGCTCATTCACTAAAAACTTATTCAAAATATACTTTTGATTATCCTTATCCAAAAGCTGTTTCTGTTCACGCAAAAAATCAAGGAATGGAATATCCTATGATATGTTGGAACCATGGTAGACCAGACAAAGATGGTCATTATTCTGATGCAGTTAAATTTGGAATGATAAGTGTTATTATTCATGAAATAGGACACAATTTTTTCCCCATGATTGTTAATACCGATGAGAGACAGTGGGGGTGGATGGACGAAGGATTAAATACTTTTCTTCAGTATTTAACTGAACAAGAATTTATGCCAAATTATCCGTCAAGGAGGGGACCTGCAAAAAAAATTATTCCTTATATGTCAGGAAATCAAGATTTCATT
>PACV01000043.1 GCA_002702875.1 Flavobacteriaceae bacterium | reverse complement strand
GCCCATTAAAGTGGCACGCGAGCTGGGTTCAGAACGTCGTGAGACAGTTCGGTCTCTATCTGTAGTGGGCGTTAGAAATTTGAGTGGATCTGTCTTTAGTACGAGAGGACCGAGATGGACTGACCTCTAGTGTACCGGTTGTTCCGCCAGGAGCACCGCCGGGTAGCTACGTCGGGAAGGGATAAGCGCTGAAAGCATATAAGCACGAAACCTACCACAAGATTAGATTTCTTTTAAGGGTCGTAGGAGACTACTACGTTGATAGGTCACAGGTGTAAAGGCAGTAATGTCTTAGCCGAGTGATACTAATTACCCGTAGGCCTATCGAACAATTCTTTTTATTTAATTTTTTCATTCAAAATGTCCAATGTGCATTTTAATTGCACATTAAACTTTTTTGGTGACTATTGCGATGGGGTTCACCTCTTACCATTCCGAACAGAGAAGTTAAGTCCATCAGCGCAAATGGTACTGCCACTAGGTGGGAGAGTATGTCGTTGCCTTCTTTGAGAGTCCTTTAAACCTTTAAAGGACTCTTTTTTTTGTAATATTTAAGTAAGTAAAAAAGTTTATTTCTTTTAATTTTAAAAAATATAGAAAAAATCATTAGCTCCAATATTGTGAAAAACAGGTAATAAACAATTATTAATTTATTGTATTTTTTGTTAAAATTTTTTAGTATATATTTTTGAGTGGATATTATTACATGAGATTTTGTTTTAATTGTTGAGTTAAAATTTAATCTGGATGAACCACCGTGTTTATGAAAACAACTAAATTTATTGATTATAACTGATTTAACTCCTATTTTATTTGCTCTGTAACAAAGGTCTACATCTTCACAATACATCCAATATGACTCGTCCCAACCATTTAATTTTTTGTAATCTTTATTTTTAATTAAAAAAAATGAGCCTGAAATCCAGTCAGGATAACTGACTTCATTTTTTATAATTTTAGCTTTTGATTTCTTATTCTTTATAAATGTCCTTTCTATAAGTCTCAATAGTCCAAACAGGTTAAAAAAGTTTGGAAATATTCCAAATGGATATGTATTTTTGTTTTTGTCGTTATATTGACTAATTGTAATTATATTTTGAGTTAATTTTTTATCACAAAATTGTATTAATTCACTTAAAGTATTATCTGGTATTATTGTGTCAGGATTTAAAAAAAGAAGCCATTTTGTTTTTGCATTTTGAGCTCCAATATTGCAAGCTTTTGAAAAACCAAAGTTCTTTGTATTTTCAATCCAATTTACCCAAATATATTTTTTTTTATATGTTTTTAATTTGTCATCATTTGAGTAATTGTCAACAACTACAACTTCGTTGCATTTTTTATTAATACTATTAAGGCATAAACTTAAACTATCCCATGACCTATAATTAACAATAACTATTGTTAGGTTTAAATCAGATTTAATAATGGACATTAATGAATCTAAGCAATTATAAAGATGGTAAGTCACCACCTTTTTTAGTGGGTAGGATTGAATCACCCATTAGGAAGATATCAATTTCTCTTGCAGCTTCTCTACCTTCTGAAATAGCCCAAACTATAAGCGATTGACCTCTTCTCATATCACCAGCTGTAAATACTTTTGGGACATTTGTTTGGTATTTTCCGTAATCAGCTTTGTAATTACTTCTATTGTCAGTAATAACACCTAATTTATCGGCTAGATTTGACTCAGGTCCTGTGAACCCAAGTGCCAAAATAGCAAGTTCACAATCATGTATTTTTTCAGATCCCTCAATTTCTTTTAGCTTAGGACTTCCATTTGAATTGTCCCATTCAACTCCAATAGTTTTTATTCCCTTTAAATTTCCATTTTTATCTTTCAAAAATTCCTTAGTATTTATCAACCAATTTCTTTCACATCCTTCTTTATGTGATGAAGAAGTTGTTAATTGAAGTGGCCAGTATGGCCAAGGAGTTGTAGGAGATCTGTGCCCAGGAGGTTTGGGCATAATTTCAAAATTTTTCACAGATTTTGCACCTTGTCTATTTGATGTGCCTATACAATCTGAACCAGTGTCACCCCCACCAATAACTATTACATTTTTATTAGTAGCTTTTATTTGGTTTTCTATTTTTTTACCAAAGACTACTTTTGTTTGTTGCGTTAGAAAATCCATTGCTTGAACAACTCCTGGGGAATCTATTCCAGGGGTTGGTAATGTTCTTGCTTTTGTAGCACCCCCACAAAGAACTATTGCATCAAAATTTTTAAGTTTTTCAATATCATAATTAATTCCAACATTAGTTTCAGTCTTAAAAACAATGCCTTCTTTAATTAAAATATCAAGTCTTCTATCAATTATATTTTTTTCTAACTTAAAATTTGGTATACCATACCTTAATAGTCCACCTATTTTGTCATCTCTTTCAAAAACTGTAACATTGTGTCCAGCTCTATTAAGTTGTTGTGCTGCAGCAAGACCGGCAGGTCCAGATCCGATTACAGCAACTGTTTTACCAGTTCTTGTTTTAGGAATATGGGGTTTAATCCAACCTTCTTTGAAAGCTTTTTCAACAATATATTTTTCTATATTTTCGATTGAGATAGGCTCTTCAATAATACCCAACACACAAGCTTTTTCACATGGTGCAGGACAAAGTCTACCTGTGAACTCAGGGAAATTGTTAGTTGAGTGTAATATCCAAGAGGCTTTTTTCCATTCACCTTGATGAACCATATGATTGAAATCTGGAATCAAGTTACCAAGAGGACAGCCGCTGTGGCAAAAGGGAATTCCACAATCCATACATCTTGAACCTTGTTTTTGTAAATCGTTTTTTGATAAAGGAATCGTAAATTCATCATAGTTTGTGACACGTTTTTTTACGTCAACGTAAGTTTCGTCCTTTCTTTTGAATTCTTTAAAACCAGTTATCTTTCCCATATATAAATTTAATAAATTTCTTCTACCATTTGATCTTCAGTTTCTAATCTTTTCAATGCCTTTTTATATTCAATTGGCATGACTTTAACAAAGTATTTTGAATTTTCAATCCAGTTGTCAAGTATATTTTTTGCTAGATTACTTTCAGTATAGTGGAAATGATTTTGAATTTTGTTTTTCAAAAGTTTCATTTCATTTTCATTTATTTTCTCAAAATTTATGGTTTCCATATTACATAAACCATTTACAAACTTGTTGTTAGGATCATAAATGTATGCAATTCCTCCACTCATACCAGCAGCAAAATTTCTCCCTGTTTTCCCTAATATGACAATTTCACCTCCAGTCATGTATTCACACCCATGATCTCCAACTCCTTCAACAACAGCTGTAACTCCAGAGTTTCTGACAGCAAATCTTTCACCAGCAATACCATTGATATATGCCTCTCCAGAAACAGCACCAAATAAGCATACATTGCCAGTGATTATATTCTCTTCAGCTTTGAAAGAAGATTCTTTTGGTTTTTTAACTATAATTTTAGCACCCGACAGGCCTTTACCAAGATAATCGTTTGTATTACCCTCTAAATTAAAAGTTATTCCTGAAGCTCCAAAAGCTCCAAAGCTTTGACCTGCAGATCCATAAAAACATAAATTGATGGTATTATCAGGCAAACCAATATTTTCATATTTTTTTGATATCTCATTACTTAAAATAGCACCAACTGTTCTATTAATATTACCAATTTTGTAATTTAAAGTAACTTTTTCTTTTTTGTCAAGAGCATTTCTAGAGTCATTCAAAATCTTAAAATCCAAAACATTTTCAAGTTTGTGATCTTGACTTTTTAAATTTCTTAAGTTAAGTTTATGATATTCTTCAGGTCTGTGAAGAATTGAGGATAAGTCTAAACCTTTTGCTTTGTAGTGTTTTATGGCATTAGTTGCATTTATTTTCTCTGTTTTTCCAACCATTTCGTTCATAGTCTTAAAACCAAGGCTAGCCATTATTTTTCTTAATTCTTGAGAAACAAAATAAAAATAATTGATTACATGTTCAGGAGTACCTTTGAAATTTTTCCTTAAAGTTTTATCTTGAGTAGCAACACCAACAGGACAAGTATTTAAGTGACATTTTCTCATCATAATGCAACCAGAAGCAACTAAAGGTGCTGTAGCAAATCCAAATTCTTCAGCTCCTAACAAGCAGGCAATGGCAACATCTCTTCCAGTTTTTAATTGACCATCACATTCTACGACTATTCTATCCCTAAGGTTGTTCAAAACAAGAGTCTGTTGAGTTTCAGCCACACCTAATTCCCATGGAAGTCCAGCATGTTTTAAAGAGGTTAACGGTGAGGCTCCTGTGCCTCCATCAAATCCAGAAATTAGTACTACGTCTGCTTTAGCTTTAGAAACACCTGCAGCAATTGTACCAACACCAACTTCTGAGACAAGTTTGACATTTATTCTAGCATCTCTATTGGCATTTTTAAGGTCATAAATCAACTGAGCAAGATCCTCAATTGAATATATGTCGTGATGGGGAGGTGGGGATATTAATCCAACAAATGGAGTTGAATTTCTTGCGGAAGCTATCCATGGAAGGACCTTTTCTCCTGGTAATTGACCTCCTTCACCGGGTTTAGCTCCTTGAGCCATTTTGATCTGAATTTCTTTAGCATTAGTTAAATAATGCGATGTAACTCCAAAACGACCTGAGGCAACTTGTTTTATAGCGGAATTTCTATTTTCACCGTTTTTATTAATTTTAAATCTGTTTCTGTCTTCTCCTCCTTCACCTGAATTAGATTTACCCCCAATTCTATTCATTGCAATTGCCAGATTTTCATGAGCCTCTCTAGATATTGATCCATAAGACATTGCTCCTGTCTTAAATCTCTTAACAATTTCTGTCCAAGGCTCCACTTCATCTATGGGTATAGGATCCAAATTATCAAATTCGAAAAGACCTCTTATAGTCATATATTTTTCAGATTGATCATTTATTGCTTTGGCGTAAATATCATAACTTTGTTGATCATTAAGCCTTACTGCTTGTTGAAGTTTGGAAACAGTAGTTGGATTAAACATATGTCTTTCTCCATTTCTTCTCCATCTGTAATCTCCACCAATATTTAGACCTAATTTGTTATTTATTTTAGAATCAGGATAAGCGTGTTGATGTCTAACATTAATTTCTTTTTCTATTTCATACAAACCAATACCTTCGATTCTAGAGGCAGTGAAAGGAAAATATTTATTAACAAAATTTGAATTAAACCCAATAATTTCAAAAATTTGAGATCCTCTGTAAGAATGAAGAGTTGATATACCAATTTTATTCATAATTTTTAAAAGCCCTTTTCCAATTGCTTTGTTATAATTGTCAACTGCCTGCTGCTCATTAATATTTTCAATAAAACCTTCATTAACTTGGATTCTTATGATTTCATTGACCATGTATGGATTTATTGCACTTGCACCATAGCCAAATAAAGTTGCAAAATGGTGAGGCTCTCTCGGTTCTGAAGATTCAATTATTATATCGAAAAATGATCTTTTTCTTAATCTATTCATTTGGTGATGAACATAAGAACAAGCTAAAAGAGGGGGTATTGGAGCTTTATCTTGATTTACGCCCCTATCTGATAAAATAATAATATTGTGATTGTCAATTATTTTGTCAGAGATTTCTTCAATTATATTTTCCAGGGACTCTTCTAATCCATTTAATCCTGATGACTTGTCATATAAAGTTTGAATAGTACATGCCTTAAAATGATCAAGAGACAAGTTTCTAATTTTTTCAAGATCTTCATTAGATATTACAGGATTTTGAATTGTTAATTTCCTACAATGGCTATCAGAAATATCAAAAATGTTTCGGTCTTCCCCAAGAGATAAGCTAATATCAGTTACTATTTCTTCTCTAATCCCATCTAAAGGGGGATTTGTTACCTGGGCAAAAAGTTGCTTAAAATAATTAGGGAGTAATTGAGGAATATCAGATAGAACTGCTAAGGGAGTGTCAAACCCCATCGATCCGATGGTTTCTTTACCAGATTGAGCCATAGGGGTTATTATTTCTTGAATATCTTCAAGTGTGTAATTAAATAATCTTTGTCTAGTTTTGACATCAATTGTTTCGATTGGACAAGTGGAACCAATATATTTTATGTCTTTTAGATTCAATCTATTTTCATTTAACCATTTTCTGTAGGGTTTTTTTGAAACAATTTCAGATTTAATCTCACTATCATTAATTATTGTTCCCTTGTTCATGTCAACTAAAAACATTTTTCCCGGCTCTAATCTACCGTGAAGTTCAACATCATCTGATTCCACATCATAAACACCAATCTCAGATGCCATAATTAATTTTCCGCTTTTGGTGACAGTGTATCTAGAAGGTCTCAAACCATTCCTATCTAATAAAGCTCCAATATAATCACCATCAGTAAAAGGAACAGATGCTGGTCCATCCCATGGTTCCATAATACACGCATTATATTCGTAAAATGCTTTTTGATCGTCTGGCATTGTTTCGTGTTTTTCCCATGCTTCAGGTATCATCATCATCATAACTTCAGGAAGAGTTCTTCCTGTAAGAGTTAAAAGCTCAATGGCCATATCCATTGATGCAGAGTCAGATTTATTGGGAATTATTATTGGAAAAATTTTATCAATCTCAGAACCAAAAATTTCGTTCTTCATTATTTCTTCTCTCATTCTCATTCTACTAACATTCCCTTTAAGAGTATTAATTTCTCCATTTTGACATATAAACCTAAATGGTTGAGCCAGATCCCAAGAGGGCATAGTGTTAGTTGAAAATCTCTGATGAACTAAAGCTAATCTTGTAACTAAATCGGGTTTTTGAAGGTCGGTGTAATAAAGACCAATATCTTCAGGTTTTAAAATTCCTTTATAAATTAAAGTTGTTATTGACAAACTTGAAATGTAAAAATATGAGCTTTGAGAAATTTTAGAATCTATTATTCTATTTTCAGAAATTTTTCTAGATGCATAAAGTTTTGATTTAAAAACAATCTCGGAATCGTTATTACTTTTCTTGATAAAAATTTGCTCAATTTTTGGTTCAGATTTAGATGCAATTTCACCTAATTTCTCAGAATTAACAGGAACTTTTCTCCAGCCTAAAATTTCAAGACCTTTGTTGCTTAATTCTTCTTTCAAAACATCTTTACACAACTGGTATTGATTTGGGTTTTGAGGCAAAAATATCATCCCAACAGCATATTCTCTTGGTTTTGGTAATTTAAAAGAGCAAGCACGAGTAAAAAAATCATGTGGAATATCAATTAAAAGTCCAGCACCATCACCCGTTTTTCCATCGGAACTAACTCCTCCTCTGTGTTCAAGTCTAATAAGTATATTTAGTGCATCGTGAATTATTTGGTTTGTTTTATCCCCATTTAAATTGCATATGAAACCTGCACCACAATTTTCATGCTCAAATTCTTTAAGATATAAACCTTGATTTTTAATAGACATAGACATAAAATGAATTTCAAAAATATATTAATTTACAGTTTTATCGATATTAATATTTTTAAATCTTTCAAACATTAAAGATTTGATAATTTTTTTTCTAGATTTTTACGAAAATTTATAAAACAAATAGTATAATTTTAGATTATTTTAATTTATTAATGAAATCAAAGATTGAGTAAAAAAACATCATATAGAGTTTTGGGGGTTATGTCAGGGACATCACTTGACGGAGTTGATTTAGCTATTGTAGATTTTTACATAAAAAAAAACAAATGGAAATTTAAATTATTAGAATTTAAAACTCTTAATTATAGCACTCATTTTAAAAACCAACTTTCTATTGCGCACAATTTTGACGTGAATCAGATAAAAAAACTTGATTCTGAGTATACTTTTATATTAGCAGGCATGATTAATAGTTTTCTTGAAAAGTTAAAAATTAATATTGATTTTGTTAGTTCTCATGGACATACAGTTTTACACCAACCTGAAAAAGGGATTACAATACAAATAGGTAATAATATTAAATTATCTAATTTAATTTCAAAAAAAGTTGTTTGTGATTTTCGAACTCAGGACGTTTTATTTGGGGGACAAGGTGCACCTCTTGTTCCTGTTGGTGATTATCATTTGTTTTCTGAATTTGATTACACATTAAATTTGGGGGGTTTTGCAAATATCACAAATCTTACTGATCAATTTCCAAGAGCACATGATATATGCGCTGTTAATACGGTGTTAAACAAATTATCAAAAGAATTAAACTTTGATTACGACTCAGAGGGAAAAATAGCTAAAAGTGGAAATTTAATTAAAGATTTAAAATATGAATTAGATAATATTAAATTTTATAAAGTTAAACCTCCAAAATCTCTTGGCGTTGAGTGGGTAAATAAAGTAGTATACCCTGTATTGAATAAATATAAATCATCTAAATTAGAGGATATTTTACATACTTATTCAATTCATATTTCTGAGGTGTTATCAAAAGAATTACCTGAGGGAAAAAAAATTTTATTATCAGGAGGAGGTAGTTTTAATAATTTTTTGATTGAAAAGATTGTTGAAAAATCGAAAAGTGAAATCAAAATTCCATCAAAAGAAATTATTAATTTTAAAGAAGCAATTATATTTGCATTTATTGGTGTTCTTAAAATAAGAAATGAAATTAATTGTTTTAAGAGTGTCACAGGTGCGCGTAAAGATCATTGCTCAGGAATAATTTATAATTAAAATAACAATAAATGGAACTTTTACTAATTGGAATTTTCGTCTTAGGCTACTTAGCCATAACACTTGAGCACACATTAAAAATAGATAAATTAATTCCAGCTTTGGGAATGATGGCTTTACTGTGGGCTATAATTGCTCTGAGTCATTTACCCGTTTTTGAGGTTGACAATGAATTAAAAAAATTGGTTCCCTCGCATATTGAGGAGGTTTTGCTTCACCATTTAGGTAAAACTGCTGAAATATTAGTTTTTCTTCTAGGTGCTATGACTATTGTTGAAATAATTGACTATTTCAATGGTTTTGCCACAATTAAAAACTTTATTAAAACAAAATCTAAAAAAAATCTTTTGTGGATATTTGCGATTTTAGCATTTATCTTGTCTGCAATTATTGACAATTTAACAGCTACGATTGTGTTGGTTACAATTTTACAG
>PACV01000042.1 GCA_002702875.1 Flavobacteriaceae bacterium | reverse complement strand
ATTATTTATTAATATTAATAATTTTAATTATGTTATAGACTGTGGTCCAGATTTTAGACAGCAAATGTTGACTAACAAAATTGAAAGAATTGATGGTTTATTTTTTACTCATGAACATGCTGACCATACTGCTGGTTTTGATGATATTAGACCTTTCTTTTTTAGGCAAGGTAAAATTCCTATATATGCTCAAAAAAGGGTTCTTTTATCACTAGAAAAGAGATTTGATTATATTATTAGTAATGAAAATAAATATCCTGGAGCACCATCAGTTCAAATAAACGAAATATCATTTAATTCATCTTTTAATATAAATAATGAAAGAGTGGATTGTATTAAAGTTATGCATGATAAATTACCAGTAATGGGTTTCAAAATTAGAAATTTTGCTTATTTAACAGATGTTAAAACTATTAAAACAAATCAATTGAAAAAATTAAAGAATTTAGATGTTCTAATTATAAATGCATTAAGAATTGAACCTCATCAATCTCATTTAAATCTTGAGGAGGCCATTAAAATAGTTGACAAGATAAAACCAAAAAAAACATATTTAACACACATTAGCCATCATATGGGTTTTCATAATGAAGTTGAAAAAAAATTGCCAAAAGGAGTTAAATTAGCATACGATAATTTAAAAATAGAACTAAATTAATTAGTGTGTTTTAAGCCAATTAAATAAATCATTTAGATTTTGTTCATTAATAGTATGTCCTTCATTATATTCTTTATATTCAATATTGAAGTTATTTTCTTTCAAGAAAGCTTTAGTTTTTCTTGATAATTCAATTGGAATAACCATGTCATTAATTCCGTGAGAGATAAAACATTTAATTTTTTTTATTTCAGGATTTAAATTTATTTTGTAATTAAAATTAATAAATCCACTAAGTGATACTAATCTGTCAAAATTAATATAATTATCAAAAATTAGTGACCAACTAATTATTGCTCCCTGGCTAAATCCCAATATAGTTTTATTTCCTTTCAGAGAGTATTTTTTTATAAAATAATCAATTGTTTTTTTTAATAAATTCAGTGAATTTTTAATTTGAATATTATCTAAAATGGATTCAATATCATTATTTTCCAAATTTAAATTAAACCATCCGAAACCATTGTCAAACAATTTTATTGGTGCCCTAAGAGAAATAATAAATTCATTTTCATCAAAAAGATCTTTAAAATTGAATAAATCCACTTCATTACTTCCATATCCATGAAGTAAAAAAATGACATTATTGTTTTTTTTATAATCTATGAAATCAGGTTTTTTAATTAAATAATCTAGATACATTTAGGATTTAATTAAAATTTTTTTATCGTTAATAATGCCATGCACTTCACCATTAATTTTTCTATTTAAAAAAACACAATTTTTTGATTTTGATAAAATTTTTGATTCATTAAATTCGCTTTCGATATCTGGAAAAAAAAGTGTAAGATTTGCAACATTATTTTCATTAATACTATTTTTTTTCTTTAAAAAATATTCATATCCCTTTGTTAATAGCTCTATAACTTTTTCAAGAGGGAATATTTTTGATAAAATCCCAAAAGTTGCCTCTAATGAAATTGATCCTGGAGCTGAATTTATAAATTCAATATCTTTTAATTCTGAGTTTATCGGTTCATGCATTGAACAAACCATGTCAATAGTCCCGTCAATTATACCGGATTTTAAAAAATTTATATCATCTTTTGATCTTAGTGGAGGTATAAATTTATAATTCTCATTGAAGTTCTCTATTTCTGAATCATCATACACTAAATGCATAATTGGTGTAGAACATTTGATATTTAAGCCTTCATCTTTTGCATTTTTAATTAATTCTACACTTTCTTTACATGTTATGTAAGGAATAAACAATTTTCCTCCAGTATACTTTAAAATTTCTAGATCTCTTTTAACTTGAATTATTTCACTTATTCTTGGAATACCTTTAATACCGATTTTTGAACTACTTTTACTTTCATTTATTGAATTATTTCCATTAAATGTGTTATCATGAGGAAAGGAAAATATTATACCATCAAATCTCTGAGAATATTTTAGAGCTGTTTCTAATAGACCAGAATCTTTTATTGGAATTTTATAATCAAAATGACCTATAGCTCCATGATTATGAAGATCAAATAATTCACACATCTTTTTTCCTTCTTGATTTATTGTCAGACAAGAAATTGGATGAATTTTAGTGGGGTGATTAATTGAACTATTTATTAAATGTGAAATACTTGCAATAGAATCTGAGAATGGATGAGTGTTGGGGTTTAAAGATACACCTGTAAATCCACTTAATGCAGCTGTATTTAAACCATTTTCTATGGTTTCTCTTTCTTCATAGCCAGGTTCTCCGAAACAAACACTTGAATCAAACCATCCGTTAGATACGTGTAGATTTTCTTTCTCAATTGTATTGATATCATTGATTTTGATTTTTTTTGAAATTTTTTTAATTATACCATTAACAATTAATATATCTCTTTTTTGAAAATTTAATGAACTTTTTGAATCAACAATTGTAACATTTTTTAATAATAAATCCATTATTATGATAGTTCAAAATCTTTCAAAATTACAAAAAAAAATATTTTTTAAAATCCTTCATAAATTCCTAGACCAAATAAAGCAAAGTCATATTTAACTGGATCATTATTATCAAGTTTTCTTAAGTTAATATCTAGCTCTTCAAGGGCTTTGATATCATTATTTTTTCTTGTTATTAAATTAAGTTTTCTTGCAATGTTACCTGAATGTACATCAAGTGGACAAGATAAATCAGAAGGTTTAATTTTTTTCCAAATACCCATATCAACTCCGTTTTTTGGTGATCTTACCATCCATCTTAAAAACATGTTCAATCTTTTTGATGCAGATCCCATTTTTGGATCAGATATGTGTTTGGTTGTTCTTTTTTCGTGTTTTATCTCAAAAAAAATTTTTTTAAAGTTTGAAATATTATTTAATAGAGATAATTCTTTTTCACTCTTTGAAAATAAATTTTCTAGTCCATTATGAAATTTATATATATTTTTTAATGATTCTATAAAAAATTTAATATCAATTGAGTTAAAGGTTCTGTATACAAATGAATTGAATCTATCTAAATCTTTTCTTTCGTGATTTATAATGAAATCATAAGGAGAATAATCCATTAGTTCAATGATTTTTTTCGCACACTTAATTATTGATTTTCTTCTTCCCCATGATATAGTAGCAGTCATAAAACCAGATATTTCAATATCATTTTTAGCTTGAAAATTGTGTATAATTGATACAGGGTCATCTTTTATGAAATCTGGAGACTCATAATATCTTGCTTTTTCATCCAAAAAATCCTTATACTTTATAAAACTCTTCAAATTGACAAAATTCCATCAATTAATTTAATTTTCCTATCTGACTTATTCGCAAATTCTTCGTTGTGTGTTACAATAACAAAAGTATTATTAAACTTTTTTCTTAACTCAAAAAATAAATTATTTAATTGATTAGCATTTTTACTATCTAAATTTCCTGTTGGTTCATCAGCAAATACAATTTTTGGTTTATTTATTAAAGCTCTTGCAACCGCGACTCTTTGTTTTTCACCACCTGAAAGCTGGTTAGGATATAAATTCTCTTTATCTTTTAAACCTATTTTATCAAGAAGGTTTTTTGCATTTTCATAAGACTCTATCTTAGTGAATCCTTTTATCAAATTTGGTAAAATAATATTTTCAATTGATGTAAATTCAGGTAAAAGCTCATGAAACTGAAATATAAATCCTATTTTTTCATTTCTAAATTTTGATAAATTATTGTTTGTAGAATTTAAAATATCATAATTGTCAATATATATTGAACAATCATTTGTTATGTCTGGTTTAGATAAAGTACTTAAAATATTTATTAATGTGGTTTTTCCAGCACCAGAAGGTCCAACAACAGAAACAATTTCACCCTCATTAATTGATAAATTAACGTTTGTCAAAATTTTTTTATTGTTAATTGTTTTATTTATATTACAGGCTTTGAGTATTGATTTCATCCTATACTAATTTAATATTAATTTTATAGAATTAAATAATAAATTTCATGAATAATAATTTTGATACTGCCTATTTTGCTGGAGGATGCTTTTGGTGTACAGAAGCAATTTTTAAAAAAATAAAAGGAGTCATTAACGTATTACCTGGTTACACAGGAGGAAAAGTAGATAATCCAAATTATAATACTGTATCTAAAGGCTACACAGATCATGTCGAGGCTGTGAAAATTACATATGATTCAAAAGTTATTAAATATGATCAATTACTAAATATTTTTTTTTCAACACATGACCCCACAACTATAAATAGACAAGGTAATGATGTTGGTTCTCATTATAAATCAGCAATTTTTTATGTTAATTCTAATCAATTACAATCAATTAATATTTTTTTAGAAAAACTAAAAAAGCAAAAAATATTTAATAAAGATATAGTCACTCAAATATCCAAGTTTTCAAAATTTTATTTAGCTGAGGTTGAGCATATTAATTATTATGAGCTTAATAAGTTTCAGCCCTATTGTAATTTTGTTATAAAACCAAAAATTGACAAACTTATAGATGAATTTAAAGAATATCTTGATTAAGTTATTTTTTGAAAATTTTAGTTAAACCAATTTTTGAAAGAAGTTTTTTTTCAAATTTCCAGAAAAAATTAAACTGAAAAAAAATTAATCCAAAAAATAAAAGTAGAATTTGATATATAGGGAAAATAATTATAATTTTTAGAAAAATATAAGCAAAGTCACCAAGCAGATAATTTGTAAAAAAATCTTCTTGTATATTAAAAAAAGATAGGGTAGGAGATGTCAATTTCATTGAAATACTACCTGTTAAACCAAAAACAAAAAAAATAACTAATAATTGAAGATTTGATTTAATTCCCCATTTATTTTTTAATTTTTTTAAATAATTCATGAATTAAAAAAGTCAATTATTTGATTAGCAAGTTCTGATCCTATTCTATCTTGAGCTTCATTTGTTGCTGCTCCAATGTGAGGAGATAATGAAATTTTTGGATTCATCAATATCTGAATGGATGGATTTGGTTCGTTTTCAAAAGTATCAAGACCAGCAAATAAGAGTTTACCAGAATTTAAATTTTTTGTTAATTCAACTTCATCAATAACACCTCCTCTAGAAGCATTGATAATAGCTGAATTATTTTTCATAATTTGAAATTCTTTTTTTCCAATTACATATTCTTTTTGAGCTGGAACGTGTAAAGTGATAAAATCAGATTTTCTTAATAAATCTTCAATTGGAACAGTATCTATTCTTAATTTTATTTTTGAATCAGCAATCTCTAATACAATATTAGATTCTTTGATATATTTATCGTAAACTAAAATTTTCATCCCAACACCTAATGCAATTTTTGCAACCTCTTGTCCAATTCTACCAAAACCAACAATTCCTAAAGTCTTGTTTTTTAGTTCAACGCCGGCTGAATAATTTTTTTTCAATTTTTTAAAATCCTTTTCTCCACTTAAAGGCATGTTTCTATTTGAGTCATGCAAAAATCGAACACATGAATACAAATGAGAGAAAACAAGTTCAGCAACTGAAGTAGAGGAGGCTGAGGGTGTATTTATAACTAACAACCCTTTTGATCTTGCATATTCAACGTCAATATTATCCATTCCAACACCACCTCTTCCAATAATCTTGAGGCTTTTACATCCATCAATTATGTCCTTACGAACTTTTGTAGCACTTCTAACTAATAAAACAGAAATACCATTTTTATTTATATATTCAATTAGTTTATCTTGATCAACTGTATCAGTTATAACCTCAAATTTATTATCTTTAAGTAGATTTATTCCACTTTGTGAAATACCATCGTTTGCTAATATTTTCATTTTTATATAAGATTTTCAAATTTTTTCATAGTGTCGATTAAAATTTCAACACTTTCAATTGGAAGAGCATTATATATTGAAGCTCTATATCCTCCAACTGATCTGTGACCTTTAATTCCACTAATATTATTTTTTAAACACAATTCATTAAATTTTTTTCCATCAACACCATTAACTAAATTGAAAGTCGCATTCATTAAACTTCTATCTTCAATTTCTGCAAATCCAACGAAAGCTTTATTTCTATCAATTTCATCGTAAATTAGTTTTGCTTTATAATTGTTAAGTTTTTCAATAGCGTCTAATCCACCATTATTTTTTAGCCATTCTAAGGTTAACAAACATACATACGTTGGAAATACTGGAGGAGTATTGAACATACTATCCTTGTCAATGTGAATTAAATAATTAAGCATAGAAGGGATATTCCTTGAAACTTTACCTAGTATTTCTTTTTTAACTACAACTAAAGTAACACCTGATGGACCAAGATTTTTTTGAGCTCCAGCATAGAATAAATCAAATTTTGAAAAATCTACATTTCTAGAAAAAATATCAGAACTCATATCAGCAACCAAAGGAATATTTGTATTTGGTATTTCATGAAATTGGGTACCATATATTGTATTATTAGTTGTAATATGTAAATAATCATAATCATTCTTAATAAGGATGTTTTTTGGAATATGATTATAATTTTTACTTTTTGAAGATGCTATTTCGTGAACTTCTCCTAATAGTTTAGCTTCTTTAATAGCTTTGTCTGACCAGGAACCAGTATTAATATAAGCTGCTTTAGTTTCCAATAAATTGTATGCACTCATTAAAAATTGAAGGCTTGCTCCACCTTGAAGAAAGAGAGCTGTATACTTTTCTTTGTCTAAATTAAGAAGTTCAAGAGACAATTCTCTTGCTTTCTCCATAATAGCAACGAAATCAGGACTCCTATGAGAAATTTCAATTAAGGATAAACCAATATTGTTTAATTCTATTACTGATTTTGATGCTTTAGATATAACTTCATCAGCTAAAATAGATGGACCTGCACTAAAATTGTGTTTTTTCATTTTTTTTTTATTATGCAAATATCAAAAGATCAAAACAATTATACGTTTAAAATCAAAAAAAATTTTTAAATAATTGAATTATTACAAATTCATCAAAAAACTTAAAGTATCAATATTATCAGCATAATCCCATAAATTAGGACTTTGAGCTTTACCAAGCTTTAAATTTCCAATTTTTTTGTAGTTACTTGTTACACATTGAATTTTATCTTTTTCAATATTCAATTTCATCCTTAAACTATTAACATCATTGTAATATTCATAATGCAAAGTTCCAACAGGTGAAAATATATTAAAATCCTCTTTTAATATAAAAAAGTCTAGATCCTTAAATTTTTCATTATTCATCAAGTAAACCGCTTTATTATAATTATAATTATTACTATATTTTGCAGAATATTTGAGTTTTGAATATTTTTTAATTGCAATAATTAATTTATCGAATGAATAATTTATTGGTACATATATTTTTGATACACTTCTACAACCAAGACCATAATATAAAAAAATGTCTTTTGCTAGATCATTTAATGAACTGGATGATTCGTTTCCTGTAAGAATAGCCACCCCATTTCTGTGTTTTCTGATTATTTTTGGATATTTTGAAAAATAGTAATCAAAATATTTCGAAGATGTATTATTTCCTGTTGCTATTAATGCCTCAAAATTCTCAATTTTATCTTTAAAAACAAACTTATTTTTAAAAATTAAGTCAAATTCTACCAACTTTTCACATAAATAAGGTAATAATAATTCATCTTTTGATGAACATTTAACTATAGCTTTGTTACCAGTCAATAGAACACAGATAATGTCATGCAAGCCAACTAAAGGAATATTTCCAGCTAATATTAAACCAATTTTTTTGATTTTTGTATTTTTTAAATTATAATTCCTTAACCATTTAGACAGGTTTTTTTTTGTTAATGATTTACCCCAAATTTTTATTGCATTTAAAACATTTTCCTCAGTAAACCATTTATTTTTATGGTATGATTTTTTTATTATTTCAAAAAAATCAGCGTATTCTGTTTTATTTTTTTCAATCTTAATTAAAAAGCTTGACAATTTATCAAAAGCCTTAACTCTTTGATTTAGCAAAACCATATTCTTTGTAATCTTATTTTTTAGAGTTATTTTTGTCAAATTTAATTAAACAATTATTTATGGCAATTAAAATAACTGACGAATGTATAAATTGTGGAGCTTGTGAAGTTGAATGCCCTAATACTGCTATTTATGAAGGTTCTGATAGTTGGTCATATAAAGACGGAACTTCTCTATCAGGCACCGTTTCTCTTCCAAACGGAGAGAAAATTGTTACAGATAAATTGAATGATCCTTATTCTGAAGAATTTTACTACATAGTCCCCAGCAAATGTACTGAATGTAAAGGATTTCATGATGAGCCTCAATGTGCTGCAGTTTGTCCAGTTGATTGTTGTATACCTGACGAAAACAATGTTGAAACTGAGGAAATTCTTTTAAAAAAACAAAAATTTTTACACAAATAGTTATATTTAATGAAAGCTGGAATAGTTGGATTACCAAATGTTGGAAAATCATCTTTATTTAATTGCTTATCTAATGCAAAAGCTCAAAGCGCAAATTTCCCTTTTTGTACAATTGAACCTAACATAGGAGTTGTTACTGTTCCTGATAACAGACTTGAATTTCTGGTTTCAAACTATAATCCTCAAAAAATTGTTCCTGCAACTGTTGAGATTTTTGATATTGCTGGACTTGTAAAAGGCGCAAGTAAGGGGGAGGGTTTAGGTAATAAGTTTTTATCTAATATAAGAGAGACTGATGCTATAATTCATGTTTTAAGGTGTTTTGAAAACAATAATATAACTCATGTTGAAGGTTCAATTGATCCAATTAGAGATAATGAAATTATTGATACTGAACTACAATTAAAAGACTTGGAAGTGGTGGAAAAAAAATTAGATAAAATTAAAAATTTACACAAGTCCAAAAAGGAAAAAAGTATTGCATATCAAGAGGAAATATTAATTAAAATTAAAGACAATCTTCAAAACTATATTAATATCAGAGATGTAGATTTTAATATTGAGGATAGAGAAAATTACGTTAATCCACTCAATTTATTAACAAATAAACCAATTTTATATGTATTAAATATTGACGAAAAAAATATAAAAAATGACAATAATCATGTTTTAAAATTTAAAAAAGAGATGTTAAAAAAAAACATAAAAATTATTTCTCTTGCCGTATCAATAGAATCAGAAATTAATGAATTTGAAGACTATAATGATAAAAAGATTTTTTTAGAGGATTTAGGTTTGTTAGAATCTGGATCCTCAAAACTTATTAAAAATACCTACAGCCTTTTGGAACTAGAAACTTTTTTTACTGCTGGAGAAAAAGAAGTTAAAGCATGGACAATTAAAAAAGGAACTAGTGCTCCTGATGCAGCTGGAAAAATTCACAGTGATATTAAAAAAGGTTTTATAATGGCTGAAGTTATTCCTTTTGAAACTTTCAAAAATTATAAATCAGAAATAAAGATTAAAGAAGCTGGTAAACTTAAAATGGAAGGTAAAAACTACATTGTTAATGATGGCGATATAATTAATTTTAAATTTAATGTTTAATTTTTTTTTT
>PACV01000041.1 GCA_002702875.1 Flavobacteriaceae bacterium | reverse complement strand
AGTGCTAAAAAATCAATTTTATTAAAACCTGATTTAAGTTTATAATTTAGTCCTTTGAAAGAGTTTTCAAGTAAAACATTTTCGATTATCACAATGTCGTTTACTAGTATTCTTACTCTGTCTCCATCAAAATATTCATGATCTCTAAAAATGATTTCTATGGAATTTCCATTTAACTTAAAGTCTCCTAAATATTGATTTTGTCTAAACATGTTAGGATTTTTTTTATCCTCAGGAGATTTTAATCTAGATAGATATTGTTGATTTGGATTAATAAATTTCTCATTTGATCTTTCTCTATTATAGTCAATACTTGGGTCAGTTAAATCAATTACATTAGGATCAGATATACTGCGACCTATCAAAGGTAAATTTTCTTTTGGTGCAATTAAGTCAAATGATTTTTTTTCGCTATTTCCAAAAGAGTTTATTGAATTGTCAATTTGACAATAAGTATTGTAAAAAAATGAATTTATCAATAACAAAAAAATGTACAAACTCTCTTTCATATTAAACTTTAATTAAAAGTACTTGTCAATTTTTATTTGAGAATATTTTAATTTACTTTTAAATCAACTTAATTAGTACAAAATTAAATAAAATGAGTTTATCAACCCTTGATCTTTTAATAATTCTGTTTTTTTTCGGTATATCTCTCTTTATTGGTTTTTGGGTCTCTAAAAAGGCAGGTAAGGACTCATCCGAGTTTTTTTTATCTGGTAAAAATATGCCCTGGTGGTTGTTAGGTGTATCTATGGTGGCAACTACTTTTTCAACTGATACTCCAAATTTGGTAACTGATATTGTTAGATCAAACGGTGTTTCAGGAAATTGGGTCTGGTGGGCATTTCTTTTGACTGGACTCTTAACTGTTTTTGTTTATGCTAAGCTCTGGAGAAAATCAAACGTAAATACTGATTTAGAGTTTTATGAACTTAGATATGGGGGACCTGCAGCAATTTTTTTAAGAAAGTTTCGGGCTATTTATTTGGGGGTAATATTCAATGTAATAACTATGGCATCTGTAACTTTAGCAGCAATTAAAATTGGAGGTGTAATGCTGAACTTAGATCCTTGGCAAACTGTTGTTGGTGCTGGTTTAGTAACAATGATTTTTAGTGCTTTGGGAGGATTTAAAGGAGTTGTTTATACTGATTTAATTTTATTTTTTGTTGCTATGGTTGGTTCAATTGGCGCAGCATATTATTTAATCAATTTACCTGAGATTGGTGGTTTAAATAATTTGATTTCAAATGAGACTATTTCAAAAAAAATATCAATTATACCTGATTTAAGTGATACAAATGTTTTAATTACGCTTTTTATCATTCCCTTAGCTGTTCAATGGTGGAGCTCTTGGTATCCAGGAGCAGAGCCTGGAGGCGGTGGATATATTGCACAAAGAATGTTGGCTTCAAAAAATGAAAATCACGCAATTGCTGCTACATTTTTTTTTAATATTATGCATTACGCGCTTAGACCATGGCCATGGATATTGGTTGCTCTAGCCTCGTTAGTTATCTTTCCTGATCTAGATAGTATTAAGAGTGCATTTCCAAATATTGGTGACGACAAAATTGGCAATGATTTAGCCTACTCAGCTATGTTAACTCTTTTGCCTAGTGGTTTACTGGGTTTAGTATTAGCATCTCTAATTTCTGCATATATGAGTACAATTTCAACTCAACTTAATTGGGGGTCCTCTTATATAGTATATGATTATTATAAACAACAGATTAATCCTGATGCATCCGAAAAAAAATTGGTTGCTGTTGGAAGAATATCAACTGTTTTACTTATGGTTTTGAGTGCTATATTAGCATTGCTGCTTCAAAATGCACTTCAGCTTTTTAATATTCTATTAGTCTTTGGAGCAGGCACTGGGTTGATTTTTATTTTGAGATGGTTTTGGTGGAGGATTAATGCTTGGAGTGAAATAACTGCAATGTTTGCATCAGGAATAATTTCAATATTATTAAAATTAACTCCTTTAGGTCCATTTTTATTTAATTCTGACAATGGTTTATTTGAAGATTATATGGAATATCCTTTTGTTGTTATAGTGACAACTTGCCTTTGGTTAATTGTTACTTTCATTACTAAACCCGAAAGTGATAAAGTTTTAATTAACTTTTATTCAAAAATTAGACCAGGAGGTCCTGGTTGGAATAAAGTTTTAATTAAGTCAAATATTACAAAAGAAAAGTCTGAAAATAAAGCTCTTATAGACGGATTGTATGCAATGATAATTGGCTCTGTTTTGATTTATAGTATAATGTTTTCTACTGGATATCTTCTATACGGAGAAATTAATTTAGGTCTATTTTTTATGGTTAACTCAATTATTTTTGGAGTATTATTGGTATTTAAGTGGAGAAAAATTAGAACAAAATTTTTAAATTAAATTACCCTAATATCATTCCTGCAAATGTAGCAGAGATAAGAGAGACAATTGTACCTCCAATTACTGCTTTAACACCATATTTTGATATTACCTTAATCTTATTAGGAGCTAATGATCCTAATCCTCCAATTTGAATAGCTATTGATTGAAAGTTAGCAAATCCACAAAGCATAAAAGTTGCCATTATAATTGATTTTTCATAAAGTAGATGGATTGGATTTATGGTATTTTTTAAGTCACTTAAATATACATAACCTAGAAATTCATTAGCAGCAATTTTGATACCCAATAGTTGTCCCATCAGAGTAATGTCCTCTTTGGCTACTCCAATTATCCACATAATTGGAGCTAAAATAAATCCAAGAACAAATTCAAGTGATAATTCTTGATAATTTGTATTTTGTTGAATCACCAAATTTAGGTTAGAAAAATCACCTATAAAAAATAATATTTTGTTCAATAGCGCAAGAAGTGCTATAAATACTAATAAAAGAGCTCCAACATTAAAAGCAAGTTTCAAGCCTTGTAATGTTCCATTTGTTATTGCATCAAGTATGTTTTGATTTGAATTATCATCATTTATTGATATTTCATCATTTATTATCTTTTTTGGATTTGGTACAATAATTTTTGCTATTGCAACTGCACCTGGTGCAGCCATAACTGATGCGGCCAATAAATTTTTGGTTACATTTATTTTTTCAATTGGATCTTCACCTCCAAGAAAACCCACATATCCAGCCATTACTGAGCCTGCGATTGTTGCCATCCCTCCAATCATAACAGTATAAATCTCAGAATTGTTCATTTTAGACAAATAATTCTTGATTAAAAGTGGTGCTTCGGTTTGTCCAAGAAATATATTTCCAGTTAGTGAAAAACTTTCAGCGCCTGAAATTTTGACTAGATTTCTGAGTATAAACGCAAACCCTCCTACAATTTTTTGTATTATGCCAAAATAGTACAGAACAGATGTTAGTGCTGAAAAAAAAATGATTATCGGTAATACATTTAACGCAAAAATATATTCCTCGTTGTTTATGATTGAACCAAAAAGAAATGAAGTTCCAGCTGTAGTTGAATCAATTATTGCAATAAATATTTCACCAATTTTTTCAAAAAACATTTTAACGATAGGCACTTTTAAAATACAAACACCTATTAAAAATTGTACTGAGAATGCAATAATCACTGTCCTCCATGGAATATTTTTTCTATCAACACTTATTAAGTATGATATTAAAACTAAAATTAAAATTCCTGGTATTGCTCTGAGAAAAGAAAACAGGCTAAATCCAGCATGAGGAATTATTTCCATTTTCTAATTTATTAATTTTAAATTTAATGTATCTTGTTTAAATGCTAAAAAATATTACAAAAATTGTCATAGTAATTTTTTTATTTTCATGTAAAAGTGAAAATATTGAAAATGATCCAATTTTAAATCAAGATTTTTTAGTTCAAGTAGAATCATTTCAACAAACTGAAGAAGATTTAGGTTGTAGTGGCTTAATACCCAATGTAAAACCGACAGGAGATTTCAAAACCTTAATTTGGTCAGACGAATTTGATAATGATGGCCAAGTTTGTGATAAGAATTGGTATGCTGAAATTATTCCTCCAAACAATGGAAGTTGGTGGAATAACGAACTTCAGTATTATACAGATGATAGAAAAAATTTAAGAGTTGAAGACGGGCTTTTGAAAATCACTGCACTAAGAGAAAGTTATAAAGGCAAGGAGTTTTCATCAGCTAGAATAGTTAGTAAAGACCTTTTTGATTTCATGTATGGAAGAGTTGATGTAAAAGCTAGACTTCCAAAAGGCGGAGGTACATGGCCAGCCATTTGGATGATTGGATCGAATTTCGATGAGGTTAATTGGCCGCGATCTGGAGAAATTGATATCATGGAGTATGACTATTACAGAAAAGATAAAATCCACACAACTGTTCACATGGCTAATGAAAATGGAGATCACGTTTATTTTACTTCAATCAAAAATGATATTAGTAATGTATCTGAAGAGTTTCATGTTTATTCACTTGAGTGGACTAGTAATGAACTAATTTTTTTAATTGATAATGTTATTGTTTATAGTTTCAAAAACAGTCCAACATATCCATTTAATCAAAAGTTTTTTTTAATTCTAAACGTTGCAGTTGGAGGAAATTTCGTCGGAAATAGAGTTGATACAGAATTTTCAGAGGGTGTTATGGAAATTGATTACGTAAGAGTTTATAAATAATGTTATAACAACTGTTGTATATACAAATAAATTACTTTTTCTTCTTGTTTTTTAATTCAATTACTTTTTTTAGCAATTCATTTTTAATTTCTAATTGTTTTGTTAGAGCCTTTATATATTCTTCGTTTTTTGTTTTTTCTAGCACTTTCTTGTTGTGTTCTTTTGTCATTTTGTGGTAGTCAGTATAACTCTTATATAGAAGACCCACCACAAGTCCAATTGCAATGATTAGAGCTATAAATTCTTCGCTATCATTTAAATACATATAATCATTTTAAATACAAAGTCCATAAATTGTATAATTAAAAATACTTTAAATCTTTTAATTGTTTAAATTCTTTTATAATATTGTCAAAAAATTGCTAAGTGTTGATAAAGTTTACCTCTAAAACAATATTGTTTTGTTTGTTATTTGCTTATTATTTCTCTCATTCACAAGATAATAGCATAGTTTCAGATACTGTCTCACTAAGTGAGGTAACTGTTAATTCTACTAAGATTCAAAATAATTTAAGTAATTTGTCATTATCTGTTTCAGTTTTAGATTCAATTGATCAAAATTCTTTTCAACAAATTTCTTTGAAAGAATACTTGTTTTCATTCCCTGGTATACAAAGTTTAAATTCATACAACTACGCACAAGATCTGAGGATATCCTCAAGAGGTTTTGGCTCAAGATCAGCATTTGGTATAAGAGGTTTAAAACTAGTTGTCGACGGAATTCCAGAGACAACTCCTGATGGACAAGGTCAAATTGATAATTTAAATCTTGGATTGATTGAAAGAATTGAAATAATAAGAGGTCCATCATCAACTTTGTATGGAAATTCTTCAGGTGGGGTAATCTATATTGAGTCTTTATCTAGCTTTGAAAATAACTTTATAAACTTAAAATCAACTCTTGGATCTTACAACACCAAAAATTTTCAAAGTACTATTGGGCTTAAAAAAAATGGTATTAAATTTATATTGCATGCTAATAGAATTGAAAGTAATGGTTACAGGGAAAGATCTGAATTAGAACAGACAAATTTGGCTATTAAAGCTATGACATCTAGTAGTTTTGGAGATTTAAACTTTCAAATTTCTTACACCAATAGTCCATATGCAGGAGATCCAGGAGGGTTAACTGATCAAGAGAGAAATAATAATCCTTCTTTTGCTCGCTCAAGAAACAAAGAGTATGATACTTATGAAAAAATAAATCATTTTAAATCATCAATCGGATGGAATTATAAAAATCAAAATAATCAATGGAATGCATCAGCATTTTATTCAAACAGAAATTTCTTTGGTAAGCTACCTTTTGAGTTTGGAGGAATAGTTGATCTGCAAAGGGATTATTGGGGTGTGAATTTTAATTATTCGAATTCCAAGAAATTTAAAAGCTTTTCAAACAAATTACTAATAGGTATCGAGTATTCAGATCAAGAGGACTTCAGAAATAGATTCAAGAATTTAAAAGGTTTACAAGGAGAAAATACTTTAAGTCAGATTGAATCATTTAGTAATGTTGGATTTTCTATATTGGACCAAATAATATTAGATAATACTCAGTTAAATTTTGGTTTAAGATGGGACTCAAATACAATTGGTACAGATAATTCGCCAGAAAGTATTAAACTCAATCAAATCAATCCAAGTTTTTCAATTGGATATAAAATTTCTGATATTCAAAATCTTTGGACATCTTTTTCAACAAGTTTTGAAACCCCAACTTTAAGTGAGTTATCAGCTAATCCATTTGGTGATTCTGGATTAAATCCTGAGCTAAATTCTCAAAAAGCTTCAAATTTTGAGTTAGGTTATAAAGTAGTCAAAGAAAATTCTTATTTAGAATTGGTTGCATTTTACATACCAGTTAAATACGAGATTTTACCTTATGAAATTGAATCTACCCCTGGTAGAAAATATTACAGAAATGCTGGAAAAACTAAAAGGAGAGGTATTGAGGTAAGCACTTACAATTCTTTCGGTAAAGTTAAAATAACGAATTCATACACTTACTCAGATTTCAAGTTTGACAACTATATTGTTAACTCAAAAGATCTAGAGGGGAATTATATACCTGGGATTCCAAAACACAATTTTAAATCTGAATTCAACTATTTTTTTTCAAGTAGTTTGATTTTGAAATTTCAAATTCAATATTTTGGTGAATTGTATACCTCTGATAATAATAATACTATTGAACCAGGCTATTTGATTTCAAATTTTAGGTTGAATCTTAATAATAACTTACTTGAGAAAAGAAAATTTAAAATAAATCCATACTTAGGAGTCAACAATCTGTTCAATACAGATTACTCTGATAACATAAGAATTAATGCTTTTGGAAGTAGATTCTACGAACCAGCTCCAAAGAGAAATTTTTATCTAGGTATTTCACTTAAATATTAATTCCTCAGTTTAAAAAAAATAAATACGGACAAAACATTAAAAAGTAGTCCAACATAAAGGTAAGGTTTGTCTATAAAACTCAGAAGATTATACATCACTATCACTTCAGCATAGCTTAAAAGTGTAATAATTATTGAAATTATAAATACGATCTTCATTAGTTAAATTCTTCTGGTACTCTTATGTTTTCAACCATTTCTTGAATTTGCTTGGGTGGGGGGTTTGTCAGAAGTGATACTGAAATGGATACTAAAAAATTCAAAATCATTGCAATAGCTCCAAAACCCTCAGGTGAAACACCAAACCACCACTCATCACTTGATGGAATAGCACCTAGCCATCCTAACTTGAATTTCATCATATAAAAAATCATAAATAAAATACCAACTATCATTCCACTAACTGCTCCAATTGAGTTAATTCTTTTGGAGAAAATACCTAGAACTATTGCTGGGAACAAAGATGCAGCAGCAAGTCCAAATGCAAGAGCAACAACTGCAGCTACAAACCCAGGAGGGTTAATTCCAAAATAACCTGCTATAACAACTGCAATTGAAGCTGAAATTCTTGCAGTCCATAATTCAGATTTTTCGCTTATGTTTGGATTAATTACTTTCTTTACAAGATCATTTGAAACTGATGTTGAAATAACAAGTAGCAATCCAGCAGCAGTAGATAGCGCTGCAGCTAGTCCCCCTGCAGCAACAAGAGCAATTACCCATGCTGGAAGATTTGCTATCTCTGGGTTGGCAAGAACCATTATGTCATTATCAATTTTTAGCTCATTTTTTGAGTCATCTGCTAAATATTGAATTTTATCGTCACCATTCTTATCGATAAATTCTATTAAACCTGTATCCTCCCAATTTTTAAACCAACTAGGCATAGAAGAATAAGGTTGATTACTCACTGTTTCAATTAGGTTTGTTTTTGCAAAAACTGCAACCGCTGGAGCTGTTGCATAGAGAAGCGCTATGAATAAAAGAGCTAATCCCACTGATTTTCTGGCGTCTCTCATTTTTTTAACTGTGAAAAACCTAACAATAACATGAGGCAGTCCTGCAGTCCCTACCATAAGGGCCAAAGTAATACAAAAAACATCAATTACTGACTTATTACCTTTAGTGTATTCAGTAAACCCTAATTCTTTTGACAAACCATTTAATTTTTCAAGTAAAAACTGGCCTGAGCCATCATTAATTTCACCACCCATTCCTAATTGTGGAATTGGATTACCAGTCATTTGAATTGAGATGAAAATCGCAGGTACCATAAAAGCAAAAATTAGAACGCAGTATTGAGCTACTTGAGTGTATGTTATTCCTTTCATCCCTCCTAATACAGCATAAAATAGCACGATTGCCATACCAATATAAACGCCTGTGTTGATATCAACTTCTAAGAATCTTGAAAAAACTATTCCTACCCCTCTCATCTGTCCGGCAACGTAAGTGAATGAAACTATTAGTGCACAAACAACAGCAACCATTCTAGCATTTTGTGAGTAATATCTGTCACCGATAAAGTCTGGAACTGTAAATTTTCCAAATTTCCTTAGATATGGTGCAAGTAGTAAAGCTAGTAGGACATAACCACCTGTCCATCCCATTAAATATACTGAACCATCATATCCTGCAAAAGCAATAATACCAGCCATTGATATAAAAGAGGCAGCTGACATCCAATCAGCAGCAGTTGCCATACCATTGGCAAGGGGCGACACTCCTCCACCAGCCACATAAAATTCTTTGGTAGAGGCTGCTTTACTTCTAATTGCAATGTATATATATAAACCAAATGTTAAACCAACAATTATGTAAGTCCAAATTTGTACGCTCATTTTTAATTATTTTAATTCCTTTTTTACTGAATCATCCAGTCTATTCATTAACCTAACGTATATAAAAATTAATATAACAAACACGTATATTGATCCTTGTTGAGCAAACCAAAATCCCAGAGGAAATCCGTAAAGATATATCTGATCTAAAGTTTCTTTAAAAACAATACCAGCGCCAAAAGAAACCAATGCCCATATTGAAAGAAGAATTATTAAGTATCGAATATTTTTTTTCCAATATTTTTTAGCTAAAATGGTTTTATTAATTTGCATAGATTAATTTGATTTCACAATGTATGTTTTTTATTTCAATAATTATAAATTTAAATAATATATGATTAAAAAAATCGGGACATTTAGAATATTCCTATTACTTATTTTTTTAATGAATCACACAGAAACTTTTTCACAGAGATTCTCAAATAAAAAAATATCAAGAATAATTTCAAAAGAGAGGTCTTTAGATGGGTCCTCAGTTGCATTTTCACTTGGCCAATTATCTAACAGCAAAAGAATAGTTGACTACAATTCAGATAAATTAATGACTCCTGGATCTAACGTTAAACTTTTAACTCTTTACATGGGTTTAAAAAACTTTGATTCATTTCCAATTTTAAATTACAGAAAAAAAAATAGCAAATTTTATTTTTGGTCTACTGGTTACCCCCTTTTAAGACACCATAAAAAAAGTGATACTACCATTATAGAATTATTAAAAAGTCAAAAAGACTCCTTAATATATGCAGTTAAAAAAAATCAATCAAAATTATTAGGCCCAGGTTGGGCATGGGATGATGTAAATTATTATTTTTCTCCTGAGAGGTCAACTTTTCCAATTTTCGGAAATTTAATTAAAATAAAAAAAACTAAAAATGATAAAAATAAATTAGATTTTGTACCAAAATATTTTGAGGATAATCTACTAGCTGAACAAATAGATATAGTTGATGATTTTAAAGTTTCAAATAATAAAGATTCAATATTAATTCCATTTCGAACCAATGATAGTTTATTTGTTAAACTATTAGAAGATGAGATAGACAAGAAAATTGATATTGAATATAATGAACTTGAATTGTCAGAAAACTTTAAAACTATCTATTCAAATGATAAAGCATTGTATGAGCTATTAATTCAAGACAGTGATAATCTTGTAGCTGAATCAATTATCATGATGACTAGTGGGATAGGTTCAAATGAGTTTAACATTGAGCAGCAGATTAATACCTTTCAAAAAAATGAATTTACTGATTGGAATGACAAAATTTTTTGGATTGACGGTTCAGGAATGTCTAGGTACAATCTTTTAAACACAGAATTTATTTTAAGTGTTTTAAATAAGATCCATGAAATATTAGATAGGCAAGGAGTTGTTAACTTATTTCCGAGGTATTTTTTAAATTATGACAAAATTGGCTCTGTTTTTGCCAAGACAGGAACATTAAGAAATAATAGGTGTTTAAGTGGATATATATATAAAGGACAAAAAATATATGTTTTTAGTCTTATGGTAGGTAATCACAATTCTAATGTAATTGAATTAAATAAATCTTTTAAAGACATATTGCTCAAAATCACAAAAAAACTTTAAAAAAGTTAATTAATAGTAGTTTTTGTTAATAAAACAGTAAAACAAAAATCAATTTTGTCGTAAAAATAATTAACTTTGTATTATTGAATTTTATATCAATAAAAACCTTAAAAACCTTTTAAACCCCAGTTTTTCTGGGGTTTTTTTGTATCTAAATTATACTAAGTAGTTAAATTTATTAGGAAAAAAGCTGTTTTTACATGCTTTTAATTAGAAAAATTAGCATTTTAGTAGAGTGTTTTTTTTTAAAAAAATATTTGTTGTTTAAATTATATAGTTATATTTGCATCTAAATGTTAATCTAAAATATTAAGCATTATTAATTTTAATTTAATTTTTAAACAAATGAAAAAAGGTTTATTAAGTCTTTTGGCTGTCGCTCTAACGTTAGTTGGCTGCCAAAATTATGATGATCAGTTTGCTGATCTAAACACGAAAATTGCAAATCTTCAGACCTCAATTGCTGGTTTAGCAACTGTTGGAGCTGATGTTGCTGCTTTAAAGGCTACCGTTGGTGGTCTTGCTACTGCTGCTCAAACTGATGCTTTGTCATCTGGTTTAGCTACTGCTCAAGCAGATCTTGATGCTATCGAAACAGCTCTTGCTTCAGTTGCTTCTGCTTCTGATTTAACTGCTGTTAAGACACAGTTATCGTCTGTTGAGTCTGATGTAAAAGAATTATTGGCTGCTAATGCTGTAATTAATCAATCAATTACTATTAACAGCTTACCAACTCTACAATATGCTGAGTCATTAGTATCAACTGATCCTACTGACCCTAACGTTATTGTAAATGGTAACATTGTTGTTACTTTAAGCGATACGTTTTTAAATACAGCTGGTGTAGATTTAGCAAGAATTAGTGCTGTTACAGATAAAATTGCTACAGTATTAGGTACTACATCTGGCGGTCAACTTGCTGTTAGTGGAACTTATTCTACTTCAACAAGTCCTGGTGCTCTATCTTTTGCTAATTTAACATTTGTAGACACTGATTTAAATTTAACTGGAACAAAGTTCCCAACAATGGATAAATTAACTACTGTAACAGGTAGTGTTACTGCAACTGTTGCAGGAGACGTTAAATTGAACAATTTAGCTGTTACTGGAAGTATCCAAGTTGGAACTGGTGCAACTAGTGTTGATTTAACTGGTAGTACAGCTACTAGCATTTACACTGCTGGTTCATCTGCTGGTGTATTAGTACTTAACAGTGCAACTACAATTGATGTAGGTACTGCTTTAGTTACTTCTTTAGCTGCTAATGTTGCAACAACAATTAACTTAGGTAATACAGGTTCTGATAATGATTTATCAGTTACTGCTTCAAGTGTTACTACACAAATTGACATAGCTGCTAAAAAGATCGATAATCTTACTATAGCTAGTGTTTCTTCTCCAACAATTATAAACATTAAGTCTGCAACTGAAATTGATGATGCTAGTGTTTCTGGAGCTGGACAGTTATGGTTAGATGCTATGACTTCTTTAGGTACTGCTACTATTAGCGCTGATATTATGAATGTTCCTGCTTGGGCAACTAATGCTGGTGCAACTACTTTATCTACAGTACTTGATTTACAAGCTGCTGCTTTATCTCAAACTAATTCATTAACATTAACTCTTGCTAAGACTGTTAAATTAAAGTCAACTAGTGGTAATGTTACTGTTGGTGGAAAAAGTTTAGTAGCTCCTGCTATTGAAAATCTAACGATTAGTGCTCAATCTAAATCTGCTTCACTTTCTATTGATGGTGATTATGATACTTTAAAAGTATTAGTTTTAGATGGTGCTGCTGCTGATGGTGATCTTGATGTTAACCAATTAAATGGTGTTGAGGTTGTAGCTGGTGCTGCTGCTTTAACTGATATTACAGTTGGTGGTAAGTTATCTAAATTTATCGTAACATCTCCTGCTGCTACGCTTAAGAACATAACTACTGCAGGTGAGATTAGACTTGTTTCTATCTCAGGTGCTACTGGTTTAGAAAACGCTACAATTGGTCACGACCACGTTGAAGGTATGTTAGGTGCTGAATTTACATTTAATAACAATGATAAAATCACAGCTTTAAATGCTGACAATCTTGCTGAAGTTAGAGCATTAAATATAGTTGGTAACGCTAAGTTAGCTGCTATTAGTTTTAACTCTATTACTGATCCTGACGGAGTAGCTGCATCATTGAAAGTATCTGTTACTGATAATGCACTTACTGCTGATATGGTTGCTGCTACAGCTGCTACTGAAACTAAGCCTGCTGTTCCTGCTGCAATTACTAATTCAAGTGGTCTTTTTGATCTGAAAACTTACTTAGGAAGTTTTGTCGCTTCAACTGCTTTAGGTACTACATCTTTCGAACTCGAAATTGATGTTGTCAATTACAAGGCTACTGCAAGTTCAGATGCTTCAACTAAGACTAATACTGCTGCATTTGCTGCTGATAATGCCGCTGGTAATGTAACTGCTGGTGACGATATTAGTACTTTAGAAGAGCTAGCGTTACTTGGATCTTAATTAATAAGTTTAGAAAACGTTTTTAGTAAACCGTTTTTCTTTTAAAAAAAAGCCCTCATTTTAGAGGGCTTTTTTTATATTTATATTTATCAAATTTTATTAAATGAGTCTTATTAAGTATAACTCTTTACCAACATATATTCTTTTAGTATTGTATATTCTTACAGGTGCGATTCCAGCACTTGGATCAATAGATATTCTTGCTCCTCAGTGGGTATATTTTGGATCAATTAACTTTATTACAGCCATATATCTTATTGTAAATTCAGATAAGTTTTTAGAGCCATTGTCAAGAATTTTTAAAAGTTATTTTTTTTGGGCTTATTTAATTTTAATTTTGTGGGCATCAATATCTTATTTTTATGCAATTAATAAGGTTGAGACATTAATTAATCTACCTCGGTATTTTAATGTTTTCATAGCATGTATTTTTTCTTACATACTAATTTCTAAAGTAATTCAACCAATATTATTTATCACATATGTTTTTGGTGGTTTTTTATTGATCGAAATTGTAGCTTATTATAATGACTTTTTTGATGTTTATTCTAGTACTGAATACTTTAGTCTAACAAGAGTAAAAGGTGTTAGTGGAAATAAGAATATCACTGCAGCATCAATAGCGATTAAAATCCCTTTCTTACTATATCTAATTAATGTAACAAAGTATAAATTAATAAAGTTTATATCCTTTTCTATTTTAGTTTTATCTTTTCTTGCTATATCTCTTGTTAACGCTAGAGCTGCAATTCTCAGCTCAAGTATAGTTATCATTTTTTACATTGGTTTTTTCATTGTAAGTTATTTTAAAAAAAATATATCACTTAGACCAGCACTAGTTTCAATATCATATGGAATTGTTTCTTTTCTTTTATCCTTTTCGATTAATGAATTTTTGGCTACAAATGCCAACACAAATTCATTTACAAATACAGTTGGAAAAATTCAGTTTAATAATGAAGCTTCTAATGGAAGATTTGATTATTGGTTAGACGTATACAATCATCTAAAAGACAACCCTGTTATTGGATGTGGATTAGGAAATTGGAAGATTGCATCAATTGAGTATGGTAAAAGACATATAAATGGTTACACAGTCCCATATCATGCCCATAACGACTTTCTTCAGTTTTTTTCTGAACTCGGGATTTTAGGGGGTTTGTTATATCTCTCAATTTTTATTTTTTTATTTATTAATCTACTATTCTTGCTCATTAAGAGTAAATCCATGGAGTATTCATTAATATATTTTATTTTAGGATGTTCATTGTTTGTTTATGCATTAGACGCTTCACTTAATTTTCCTATCGCTAGACCATTAATGCAATCATCTTTAATTTTACTAATTGGAATGATTCTTTATTTGATAAATGAAAACAAAAATTTTAAATTATTATTTAACACTATAACTGCTAAAATTTTCTTTTTATTATTTCTCATTTTGATTGTTTTATCCACAACCATTCATATTATTTCATATAACTCATTAACAAAGCAAGGAAAGCTTCTATTTGAATTTAATAATAACAAATTTGAAATGAGTTTAGATGAGTTAGATCAGATTTCAGATGAATTCCCAAATTTAACTGAGACTGCTCTTCCTATTAAAGCTATGAAAGCCAGATATTATTACTTAAATAATTTAAAGGATAAGGCACATAAGTTTGCTTCTGAAGGAGCAAAAGATAACCCCTTTATATATTTTCCAGAAAATTTAAAAGGTCAGTTTTTCTTTCAAGAGGGTAATATTGATAGTGCATACATTTACAGTAAAGTTGCATTTGAAAACATACCAAGAAATAAACCTCATTTTGATTTATACATTAAGACACTAATAAATAAAAAAAATATTTCTGGAATTGAAAATGCATTCAATAAAGCCAAGGAAGTTTTTGGTGATGATTCTGTTATATGGCAATTATATCTTCAAGCTTTGGCTAATACAAGAAATATTGGAGATCCACATGCAATGCAACAGGCTGCAAACGCATTTAACCTTTTCCCCGATAATCAAAGTATTTTTTCATTATATAAGATTCTTACCTATGGTCAAGCGAGGATGATTGAAGCTGAAAAAATAGGAAGAGAGGCTGTAGAGCTTTATAAAAATAAGTCTTATGATCAAGCATTTATTTTATTTAAGCAGGCAAATGATTTAGATCCATTAGATCCAGTATTTCCTTTAAATGCAGGGTTTGCTCTTTTTGAATCCAAAAAATTCGAAAGTGCTATTTCATTTTTTAATTTAGTTATTCCCACTAGGCATACAGCCCATTCTTTAAGAGCTATGAGATATAAGGCATTGTCTTTAATTAATTTAAATAAAAGAGACGATGCTTGTAAATTATTAGATTATTTAAGGATAAAAGGTAAGAAAAGAATGTATTTTCAAGAGTATGATAAATACTGCAAATAAAAAAAATAAAAAAAAGTAATAAATATTAAATATTTTTAAGTACTTTTGTTACTAGATTTAATAAACATTTAGTGCTTAATAATTTAATAACCTCAAAAACCCGATTACGCCTGCTTATAAAGTTTTTTGTAAGCCAGGCTAATCGAGGTTATTTAAACGGATTAGCGTCAGAATTTAACGAGTCAACAAATTCAATTAGAAAAGAATTAAACCATTTATCTGACGCCGGATATTTAGAAAAATACAAAGACAATAATAAAGTTGCGTATAAGGCCAATACATCACACCCACTTTTTGATGTTTTACAAAAAGTTGTTTTTAAACATCTGGGTCTTGAAAAAATAGTTGAGAAAGTTTTGGAAAGAATGGGGTCAGTTAATAAAATCTTATTAGTTGGTGATTATGCTAAAGGTATTGACTCTGGAAATGTAGAGGTCATATTAATTGGGGATCAATTAAATACTGAATACATTGAGGGCCTTGAAAAAAAAATTCAAGATATAATAGACAGGAAAATTAGTTTTTACTTAGCCTCTAGAGAAAACAATAATCAACATAGTATTTTATTGTATGAAAATATCTAATATTTGTTGTATTGGAGCTGGATACGTTGGAGGTCCCACTATGGCTGTAATTGCATTAAAGTGTCCAGAAATTAATATAACTGTAGTTGACAAAGATTCAAAAAAAATAGATTCTTGGAATGATCCAAATTATGATAAATTACCAATATTTGAGCCTGGTTTAAAAGAGATTATAATCAAAACCAGAAATAAGAATTTATTTTTTTCAACTGAAATCGATAAAGCTATTTATAGGTCTGAGATTATATTCATGGCTGTAAATACTCCAACCAAAATGTATGGAGAAGGGAAAGGAATGGCTGCGGATTTAACTTTTGTTGAATCGAGTGCTAGACAAATAGCAAATGCTTCAAAAAATGATAAAATTGTTGTTGAAAAATCAACTCTGCCTGTTAGAACTGCTGAAAAAATTAAAGAGGTTTTGTCTGAAAATAATAAAAAGGTAAAGTTTGAAGTTATCTCAAATCCTGAATTTTTAGCTGAGGGAACTGCAATACAGGATTTGTATAAGTCAGATAGAGTTTTAGTTGGTGGAGATAATACAAAATCAGGACAATCTGCTGTTAAATCAATTGTTTCGATCTACAGTAGGTGGATTCCAAAGGAAAAAATTTTAACTACTAATGTTTGGTCTTCTGAGTTATCAAAATTAGTTGCAAATGCTTTTTTAGCTCAACGTATAAGCTCAATAAATAGTATATCTGCACTGTGTGAAGCAACTGAAGCAGATGTTGATGAGGTTGCCACTGCTATTGGAATGGATTCAAGAATAGGAAATAAGTTTTTAAAATCCTCAGTTGGCT
>PACV01000040.1 GCA_002702875.1 Flavobacteriaceae bacterium | reverse complement strand
TTGCATCAGTTACAGATACTAATGGAAATGGGGTGACAGATCTTGGGGACGTTATCACATATACGATAACGGTAGAGAACAAAGGGAATGTTACATTAAAAGATGTTACACTTGCAGATACTTTAAAAGACTTAAACGGCAACACTTTATCGCTTACAGAGGGTCCAGTTTCTTCTGTTGGTACCGAGGTTATAAAACAATTAGGGGCTGCAATAAACGGGGAAAATTCAAATGATGAATCAGGTAAAAGAATAGCTATTAATGGAGATGGAACAGTGGTTGCTATAGGTGCTACTGGAAATGATGGTGTTGGAAATTCTGTTTTCGAAGCAGGTCATGTAAGGATTTATAAATGGAATGGGAATGCTTGGGTTCAAAGAGGTGGCGACATTAATGGTGAGGCGGCAGGAGATTTATCTGGTGAGAGTGTTGCAATAAGTGACGATGGTTTAGTTGTTGCAATTGGAGCTTCAAATAATGATGGAAATGGTTCAGCCTCTGGACATATAAGAATTTACGCTTGGAATGGCTCATCGTGGGTTAAAAGAGGAGCTGATATTGATGGTGAGGCAGCAGCAGATGGTTTTGGAGATAGTGTTTCTCTAAACAGCGATGGTTCAATAGTTGCTGCAGGAGCCATGAGTAATGATAGTGGAGGTTCAAATTCTGGTCATGTTAGAATTTATAAATGGAATGGATCTGCTTGGACACAGCTTGGAGGAGAAATAATAGGAGAGTTAGCTGAAGATACATCTGGTGAGAGTATTTCTATTAGTAATGATGGAACTGTTATAGCGATAGGAGCATCTCAAAATGATGGAAATGGCTCTTCTTCAGGGCATGTTAGGGTTTATGTGTTTAATGGAGCTGCATGGGTACAAAGAGGTTCAGACATTGATGGTGAAGCTGTTGGAGATTTTTCAGGAAAATCAGTTTCGATTAACAGTGATGGAACAATTGTTGCTGTAGGTGCATACTATAATGATGGTAACGGAGCGAATTCCGGTCACGTAAGAGTTTATTTATGGAATGGATCTTCATGGGTACAAAGAGGTTCAGATATTGATGGTGAAGCAGCAGGAGATGCTTCAGGTATTTCAGTTTCAATTAGTAACAATGGAGAGATATTGACAATTGGAGCCTCTGCTAATGATGGAAATGGAACTTCCTCAGGTCAGCTAAGAGTATATGAATGGAGCGGTGTCGCATGGGTGAAAAAAGGTATTGATATAGATGGAAATGCTGCTGGAGACTTGTTTGGTGAAAATGTGTCAGTTAATGCAGAAGGTACTTTTGTTGCAGTTGGAGCACCTGGAGCTAATTCAAATGGTAATGATGCTGGTACCACTACAATATACGAGATTAGAACATTAGGCGTCTTATCTGCTGGTTCAAGTCAGACCTATACAGCAACATATACAATTAGTCAAGATGCAATTAATAATAATGGTGTCTCAAACTCTGTTTTAGTTACAGCTAGTAGTCCGGGTAATACAAATGATGTAACTGATATTTCTGACAATGGAGATGACACCGATGGAAATACCCAAAATGATGCTACAGTAACATCAATGGTTACAACAAAAACTATTGAGGTGACAAAAGCATCAACAGTAATTGATAATGGTGATGGAGAGGTTGGAAAGGGTGACATAATTAAATACAATATAACAGTACAAAACACTGGAAATGTTAATCTTACAAATATTAAATTAAGTGACACTTTAAGTGATGGAAATGGAAATATATTGACATTAACATCATCTCCGACATACAATTCATCATCACTAGGATCCTCCGAGGGTAGTTTAAAAGTAAGTGAGACAGCTACTTACACAGCTTCATACACAATATCTCAAAATGCAGTGGATAGTGGAAGTATTAATAATACACTACTTGCAACTGCAAGTAGTCCTGGCTTAACAAATAATGTAACTGACACATCAGACGATGGAATTGATAATGATGGAAATACAATTGATGACCCTACTGTTGTTTCAATCACAGCATCACCATCAATTGAGGTTACAAAAACATCTACAATTACTGATAATGGAGATGGTACTTTAGGTAATGGTGATCTTGTCAAATACACAATCACAGTCGAGAACAAAGGAAATGTAACATTGTCAAATATATCACTTACTGATATTCTTAAAGACAGTAATAATGTATCACTTAATTTAAGTAGTGGTCCGTTCTTCTCAGGATCTAATCTGGGTTCAGCTGAGGGCAGTATAATACCTGGTGAAACTGCAACTTATATCGCATACTTTATAATTAATCAAGGTGTTGTTGATGCAGGGGGAGTTTCAAATACTGGATCTGTAACAGCATCTAGTCCAGGAAATAGTAATGACGTATCAGATATTTCTGATGATGGAGATGATACTGACGGAAATACAACTAATGATTCCACAGATATCAATATCACTGTATCACCAACAATTGAGGTAACAAAAACATTTACGTTATCAGACAATGGTGATGGTAAAACAGGGGCAGGTGATTCTATTATTTATTTAATTAAAGTTGAAAACAAAGGAAATGTTACCTTATCAGGATTGTCAATTACAGATACCTTAAGGGATGGAAATGGAAACTCTCTATCTTTTAATAACAGCCCTACATTTTCAGGCTCTACACAAGGTTCTGCAGAAGGTACTTTAAAACCTAACGAGACAGCTAACTATACAGCACTCTACATAATAAGTTCAAATGTAGCAAATACTCCAAAGGTTATTAACTCAGCGATTGCAACAGCAAGTAGCCCTGGTCAATCAAATAATGTCTCAGACACGAGTGATGATGGAGATGATAGTGATGGCAATACTGATGATGATCAAACCGAGACTTTGATAACTGAAAGTCCAATTATTGAATTAACTAAAACTGCAACTGTGACAGACAATAATTCCAATGGGAAAGTTGATATTGGTGATTCAATAATTTACACGATTATAGCTGAAAATAAAGGTAATGTTAACTTAAGCGTTGTTAGTGTTAATGATTCGTCAGTATTTAATTCTCCTAGTAGTTCAGGTAGCAGTTATTCAATAACAATAGAGCCCAAATTTGTTAGCTCATCTGCAGGTTCAGCTCAGGGAAGCCTGACAATTGGTGAAACTGCAACGTATTCTGCTACATTTATTATTTCATCTCAAGCGTTTTTAAATGAAAAGATTTATAACCAAGCAAGTATTACCTCTTCGTCGGTCAATAACATAAGGGTTAGTGATGTTTCAGATGATGGTGATGATTCTGATGGAAATACTACTAATGATTATACTGAGGTCTCAATTTCTGCCTCTCCTTCAATAGAGGTAACTAAAACATCAACAATAACTGATAACGGTGATGGTGTGACTGGTAAAGGAGACATTATAAAATACACTATAACAGTTCAAAACAAAGGAAATAGGACTTTAACAGACTTAACAATTAATGACAATTTGACTGATTTAGATGGTAACTCATTATCCTTATCAAATGGTCCTTTCTTTACTGGTTCAAATCTTGGTTCGGCAGTTGGATCTTTAAAAGTTTCTGAAACAGCTTCATACATTGCTTTTTACATAATTGAACAAGCTGCAGTGGATGCTGGTGGTGTCTCAAATACTGTCACAGCAACTGCCTCTAGTCCAGGCAATACAAATGATGTTAGTGATATTTCAGATGATGGGGATGATACTGATGGAAATACTGAAAACGATCCAACAATAAATAACATTGTTAGAACTCCTTCGATTGAAATAACTAAGACAGTTAACGTAACTGACAATGGTGATGGTAAAACTGGTCTAGGTGATGTAGCAGTATACACAATAGTTTCAGAAAATACTGGTAATGTTACACTTAACAGTGTAACTGTAAGTGATACTTTAATTAATGGAAGTGGTGATCTTCTAACATTAACAAATGGTCCAACATTCTCAGGAGCTACACAGGGTTCAGGTCAAGGTAATTTAAAAGTTGGTGAAAAGGCTAACTATACTGCTTTCTACATAATACAACAATCAGATGTTGATTCGGGCAGTTTAATCAATAGAGCTAATGTTGTGGCTTCTAGTCCAGGATTAAGTAATAACGTTACTGATACCTCAGATAATGGAAATGATGCTGATGGAAATACAACTGATGATTCAACAAATGTGTCAATGACATTAAATCCTATTATAGAAGTTACTAAAACAGCTAATGTTAAAGATGTAAATTCTAATGGAATCAATGACTTAGGTGATAAAATAACATATGTAATTAAAGTTGAAAATAAAGGAAATGTTACCTTAACGGGACTTAATTTTATTGATACATTAACAGATGGGGATGGCAATTCGTTAAGCTTAACCAACAGCATAACATACTATACTTCTACTGTAAGCTCAGTTATTGGAACACTAAAAGTTGGTGAAACTGAGACTTATACTGCTACTTATACAATAAGTCAAAATGAGGTAGATTCTGGAAAGGTAATTAATAGCTTGCTAGTCAGAGCTAATAGTCCTGGTAAAACAAATGATGTAACAGACATTAGTGATGACGGAAATGATTTAGATGGTAATACTGAAAATGATAATACACTTGTAGAATTAGTCAGGAATCCAATACTTGAAGTTACCAAAACAGCTACAATAACCGATAATAATGGCAATAATAATAATGATCAAGGAGATTTAATAACATACAGTATAACTGTTGAAAACAAAGGAAATGTAACAATATCAAATATCACTTTAAACGATATTTTAACTGATGACAATGGAAACAATTTATCTCTATCAAGGGGACCTACATTTGTATCTTCTAATCAAGGTTCTTCAAATGGAATATTAAAAGTCGGAGAAACTGCTTCATACAACGCTTCTTATACAATTAGTCTTGAAGCAGCAAATTCAGGAAGTGTTAAAAACCAGGTAATTGCCACTGGAAGCAGTCCTGGACAAAGTAATAATGTCTCTGACACTTCAGATGATGGTGATGACGGAGATGGTAATATTTTAGATGATTCTACAGATATTACCACTTCATCACAGCCATCAATGAAAGTTGTTAAAACTGCAACTGTAACTGATAATGGTGATGGTTCAAATGGAGTAAATGATATTATTATCTTCACAATAACTGTTAAAAATACTGGTGGGTTCAATCTAACTGGACTAACTCTTGTAGATATCTTAAAAGATAGTAATGGAACTATATTATCATTAAACAGTAGTCCTACATTTGTTTCAGCATCCTCCGGTTCCTCAGCGGGTAGTTTACAGGCTAATGAGACTGCAACATATACAGCAAGTTATACTATTACTCAAGCAGCTGCAGATTCTGGTAGTATTATAAATTCTGTAATTGCAACAGCAAGTAGTCCAGGGAATACAAATGATGTAACTGACGTAAGTGATGATGGAAATGATACAGATGGTAACACAGTTGATGATAATACAGTTGTTTATACATCTGCAAATCCTACAATCGAAGCAACGAAAACATTTACAGTAGTTGATGAAGGGGATGGAAGCACAGGTGTAGGTGATACCATAGTTTATAACATAACAGTTCAAAATACTGGAAATGTACTCCTTTCTAATATTAATTTAGTAGATACATTTACTGATGGAGCTACAAATACAATTAGTTTATCAAGTGGTCCAACTTATAATTCTTCAACTGGAACATCGACTGAAAATTCTTTAGGTGTTGGCCAAACATCAACTTATACTGCTTCATATACAGTAGCTCAAGCTGTATTTGAAACTGGAAGTGTTAAAAATAGAGTCACCGTGACTGCTTCCAGCCCAGGAAACACTAATGATGTGACAGATATAAGTGATGATGGTAACGATAGCGATGGAAATACTACTGATGATAGAACAATAACTAATTTTACTTCAACAACAGAGCTTGAGGTTACAAAAACGGCGACAGTAACAGATAATAATTCTGATGGAGTAAATAATGTTGGAGATACTGTAACTTTTAATATAACAGTTCAAAATAAAAGTAATGTTACATTAACAAATATTACCGTCAATGATGTTTTAAGAGACGGAAATGGAAACACAGTAACTTTATCATCTGGACCTACGTTTATTGCTTCTAGTTCAAGCTCATCTGCTGGGACGTTAGTTGTAAATGAAATAGCTAATTATACTGCTACATTTATCATAACCCAAGCAGCACTAGATTCTGGTAGTATTTCAAATATAGCTACTGCTACGGGAAGTAGTCCTGGAAATACAAACGATGTTTCTGATCAAAGTGATGATGGCGATGATTCAGATGGGAATATATCCAATGATCCAACCATTGTTAATCTATCAGATATTTCTCCTTCAGGATCTATTGAAGCTACAAAAACCGCTGTAGTAATTGATAATGGTGACGGATCTAATGGTCTTGGAGATACAATTTTATACAATATTTCAGTAAAAAATACAGGTAATTTAGTGTTGTCGTCAGTTACATTAACCGATCAACTTACAGATGGCCAAGGGTTAAGTCTTACTCTAACTTCAGGTCCTTCATTTGTGTCAGCATCTGCAGGTTCCTCCCAAGGAACACTTACAATAGGAGAAACCGCAACATATTCTGCTACATTTTTAATTAGTAGAGAAGCTGCAACTACTGGTAGTATTTCTAATAGTGCAATTGTAACAGCAAGTACTCCTGGTCAATCAAATAATGTGAGTGATACCTCTGATGATGGCGATGACACAGACGGAAATACTATAAATGATCCAACTGTTGTTTCAATTGTTTCTTTACCAAAGATCGAGGTTACAAAAACCGCAACTGTAACTGACAACAATAATAATGGAATTAATGACTTTGGTGATACAATTGATTACCTAATAACTGTTGAAAATATTGGAAATATAACTGTAACAGGACTTAATTATGTTGATACATTTACTGACGGTTCTGGTAATGCATTACAACTAACAACAAATCCAACCTTTATATCTTCAACACAAAGTTCGACGATTGGAGTATTAATTGCAGGTGAAAAAGCAACATATACTGCAAATTATGTTATAGGTCAGTCTGCAGCAGATAGCGGAAAAATAATTAATAGTATTCTTTTCAGGGGAAATAGTCCTGGTAATGCAGGCGATGTATTTGATGTTAGTGATAACGGAGATGATACTGACGGAAACATAATTGATGACTCAACGATTATATTTACTGTTTCTAATTTATCTCTAGAGACTACTAAAACAGCTGAGGTATCAGATAATGGAGATGGAGAGATAGGAGTTGGTGATATTATTACTTATACGATAACAGTTGAAAATAAAGGCAATTCAACATTACGTGATCTGGTAATAGAGGATAATTTAACTGATGGAAACGGTAATGCATTGACACTTAGTAACGGCCCATTTTATTCTGGTTCTGATAAAGGCTCTAATAAAGGAATACTAGTTTCAGGAGAGACTGCATCTTACATTGGTTTTTATATAATTGAGTCAGATGCTGCAAGTTCAGGTAAAATTATTAACTCTGTTACAGCCTCTGCATTTGGTCCAGGTTCAACAACAAAAATTTCAGATATTTCAGACGATGGAGATGATAGTGATGGAAATACAGTTGATGATCCAACTATTGTATTTATTGCTCCTGAACCTTTGATTGAAGCTACAAAAACAGCTTCAATTACTGACAATGGTGATAGTATAGTTGGACCTGGAGATATAATAACATATACTATAACTGTTAAAAATACCGGAAATATTGATTTAAATAATTTATCTATTGAAGATCAATTATCAGATGGTGACAACAATGAACTATCACTAAGTAATGGACCTTTCTATACTGGATCTGACAAGGGTTCTAATCAGGGATCTATCAAGGTTGGTGAAACTGTTACATACAAAGCTTTCTATATTATTTCCCAATCATCATCAGATTCAGGTAAAATTATTAATTCAGTACTTGCTACAGCAAGTAGTCCAGGTCAAATTGACGATGTTATTGATGTGAGTGATGATGGCGATGATACAGATGGTAATACATTGGATGATCCAACTGAAATAATTATAGTATCAGAGCCATCACTTGAGGTAACAAAATTACAAAGTATAAAAGACAACAACTTTGATGATCTAACTGGTCCAGGAGACATAATTAATTACCAAATTTTAGTTGAAAATTTAGGAAATGTTGCTTTAACTAATATAACATTAGACGATGTGATACAAGACAAAAACGGCAATATTTTAAGTTTAGATTCTGATGATAATAAACCTATTTGGATTTCATCAAATATGGGATCAGTAGAATCGGTGTTAAAACCAGGTGAAATTGCAACATACGAAGCATCATACACAATTGAAGAAGATCCCGCAGATTCCGGTGAAATAATTAATTATGTCACTGTAACTGGAAGCTCTCCAGGAAATACTGATGATATAACTGATTTAAGTGATGATGGTGATGATGAGGATGGAAATACCGTTGATGACCCAACAATAACAAAAATAACATTTGTAAGACAAGCTATTGAGGTATTTAATCTAGTAACTCCAAATGGAGATAAACTAAATGACTTTTTTAGAATCAAAGGAATTGAAAACTTCCCAACTAATTCTGTAAAGATATTTAATAGGTGGGGAGTATTAGTATTTGAAACTGATGATTATGGAAATTATGAGGGCTCAGATAATGTATTTAAAGGATTTTCTAAGGGTAGAATTACAATTCAAAAGAATTTGATCTTACCATCAGGGACATATTATTATGTAATTAATGTTTCAAATGAAAAAACTAGAAATAAACAATATAGTGGTTATTTATATTTAACAAATTATTAGTATGAATTATAGGGTATTAATAATTGCTTTTCTACTTTCTTTCACTGGATTATTTCCTAAGGAAAAAGATTTTGATTCAGTTATCTTCAATATTGTACAACAAGAACAGTATTATGTCATTGCAGCAGTTTTTAAATCTTATTATTATGCATATGATTATGTTAAGGATTTGCAGAAAAGAGGATATGATAATGCAGAACAATTATCACTTGATGAAAATAATAGGTATAAGGTTTCAGTAAATAAATTTCAGACTATTAAAGAGGCTGAAATATTTATTAATTCAAACAAAAATCTTAAAAATTTATGGATTTTTGATATTTCTAATTCCAATATTGTTCCAACGAAAGTTGAATTAAATAAAATTGATAATTTAAATAATGATATAGATAAAAACTTTGAATCAGTCTCATCTAATGTTAGAGATATTTCAGAACAAATTAATGATGAGGTATTTGATAATGATATTTTACAAAATGATATTGTAAATAGTGAAACAAATTTTCATGTGATTGTGGCCTCATTTAAATCTTTTTATAATTCATTTGATTATGTAAAAGAGTTAAAAGAGAAAGGGTATAAAAAAGCAATCCAACTTGACTCAACTGATTCTGATAGGTATAGGGTTTCAATAAATAATTTTAAAACTAAACAAGAGGCTGAAAAATTTATTTCAGAAAATAATTCATTTAAAAATGTCTCAATTGTAGAGACAAAAACAAAAAAATCAGATCAAATTGATATTGAAGAATCATTAATAAATAATCAGATTAATTTGATTTCTGATACGAATAATAAAGATATAGATACACAAATTGATGAATTTGAAAATCAAATATCTGAACTAAATAACCAAAACATTGATCAGAATGCTGTTTTAATTAAAGATGAAGTGTCAGAAATAATAGATCAAAATCAAGATATATCTTCTATTAATGAAGATACAATTGATTCTGAAAAGTTTATAAACGAAGATGTAAATAACGATTTGGGATTTGACAACGAAGAATTTGACGAATATTCTTTGGTTGATGAAAGTGATATCGGTCCAATCGAAGATTACACTTTTGATCAACCACAAGAGTTGTTTGATTCTCAAGATGATTATGCTCCTCAAATTGATGAAGAGGGTAATATTAATTTTAAAGAAGAAATTGTTTTAAATCAAACTCCAAACGAGTCCATTGATACCTCAGATGTTGAAGATGAATTAGTTATTTCTAAAGATGTAAAATCTGGAGGTAACTCTAATATATTTGACGCTAAAAGAAGGTATGATGAAAAATCATATGTAAAGGCACAAAATAAATATAAAGATATTGTTAGAGCTGCTGGAAGAGAATCTAGACAATCTTATGAATATTTAGCTAATACTTATTATAATAACAGCCAATACGATAAAGCCGTTATTTGGTACAATAAATTATTAGTTAAATTTCCAAATAAAGTTGAAGAAGAAACACTATTTAAAGCCGCATTAAGTTTTAAAAGTGTAGGAGCATATGATATTTCAGACGACTTAATGACTAAGTACCTTGAAAAGTCCAATAATTTAATAATTAAAAATGAATTTGAAAGAAATCCAAACTATCTCGACTCAATATATTCAAACTCAAACAAACATCGAATATTTAGAACAAATATTAACACTGAAAATTCTGAATTTGGTCCAAATTTTTATGGTACAGACAAAGTTATTTATTCTTCTACTACAAGTTCAACTGGTGATGAGGAATACGAGTGGTCTGGTCAAAAATATTTAGATTTATATGTCGCTGAACTAGATTCCCTTGAAAGGTTAATTAATCCAAAAATTTTAGAGGGCAATATTAATACTCAATATCATGAATCTTCTGCAACTTTTACTAAAGACCTGAAAACAGTTTACTTTACAAGAAACAATTTTATTGATGGCAAACTGTCGTTTGATAGAAAAAAAGAGGTTAAACTCAAAATTTATAGAGCAACAACTGAAGATGACGGATTAACATGGAATAATATCGTTGAATTACCCTTTAATAGTGATGAATATTCAACTGCACACCCAACATTAAGTAATGATGGAAGAAGATTATATTTTGCATCAGATATGAATGGTAGTTATGGCTATTCAGATATATGGTATGTAGATATTTTTGAAATTGATGATGAAATTGAATATGGTTTACCAATTAATTTAGGTCCAAAAGTCAATACCGAGTTTAGAGAATCTTTTCCTTATTTAGATGATAATAATATATTGTATTTCTCAAGTGATGGTAAAATTGGTCTTGGAGGATTTGATGTATTTAAAACTCAATTAAATAGAAGAGGATTTCCTGGAGAGGCAGTTAATATGGCTGAACCTATAAATAGTCCATTCGATGATTTTGGATTTGTTTATAATAATTCTAAAAAATTTGGTTATATATCATCAAATCGAAGTGGTTTCGAGGGAAGCAAGTCAGATCAAGTATATAAGGTTAAATTAAATGAATGTGATTATGTAATAGAAGGTATAGTTAAAGATAAAAACACTAAAGAATTGATTCCAGGAGCATATGTTAAGCTTTTAAATTTAAAGGGAGAAGTTCTTGCAGAAACCAGAGCTGATCAAGAAGCTAGGTATATTTTTGATAAAGATTTTAAATGTGAAAATAGTTATTTCATTGAAGTCTCAAATGGAATAGGTTATGATTCAGTTAGAACAAAAATTACAACTAGTGATTTTTCTGATAAGCTAGTTGAAGATTTCGACTTGGATTGGTCAAAAGAGGGATGTCTTCCAAATGATTTAGATTGCCTATTAAAACTAAATCCTATTTATTTTGATTTAGATAAATCTTACATAACATCAAAAGCGAGAGTCGAATTGTCTAAAGTCTATGTAGCATTAACAAAATATCCTCAAATGAAAATAAGAATTGAGTCACATACGGATTCAAGAGCTAGTGATAAATATAATAATGATTTATCCGAAAGGAGAGCAAAATCTACCAAAGGATGGCTTGTAAATAAAGGTATAATGTCTGACAGAATTGAAATAATTGGTTTTGGCGAAAAGCAATTGGAGAATTACTGTGAGGATAATGTGGATTGTGACGAAGCTGAACACCAATTAAATAGAAGATCTACTTTTACAATTATAAATTAATTTTTTAATTTATAAAAGAGTTATTAAATTCAAGAAATTATTGTTTATATGAAAATTTATAATTTTTTCAATAAAATCAGACAAGGAGATATAGACTCAGTCAAAAAAGAGTTAATAAATTCTCCTGATTTAATTTCAGAAAAAGATGAAAGAGGCTCATCCCCTTTAATTTTATCATGTTATCTCGATAAAATTAATATTACAAAACTTCTATTAGAATTTGGTTCTGACATAAATGAATTAGATTTAATGGGTAATTCAGCATTAATTGGAGTATCATTTAAAGGTAATCTTGAAATTGTTAAACTTTTAGTTGACAATAAAGCGAAATTAGATATTCAAAATAATAGTGGATCTACTGCTCTAATGTATTCTGCAATGTATAAAAATAAAGATGTATATAATTTTTTAATAATCTCTGGAGCAAACAAAGAGTTAAAAGATAAAAAAGGAAAAACAGCTTTAGATTATGCTAAAGAAAACGGATTATTAAATGATTTTTAAAAGAATTAATGCTGTTTTTAATCCTGAGTGTTATCATGGGTGGGGTATTAATAAAAGATTTTTTGAGGGGTGGTATTTTAAGATTATATCCTCAGATCAAAACTTTGCATATGCATTTATTCCAGGTATTGCTATGGATAAAAATGGAAAAAAGCAATCATTTATTCAAGTACTTGATGGAAAGAAATTAACATCTGATTATCATAAATTTAATTTTAACGACTTCAAACCCTCTTCTTATTCATTTGATGTAAAAATTTTGAATAATAAATTTTCAGATCAAAATATGATTTTAGATTTACCAAATATTAAGGGGAAAATTTCCTTCGGTGATTTATTTAGATGGCCTTCAAATCTATTTTCTCCAGGAATTATGGGTCCATATTCATTTGTACCTTTTATGGAATGCTACCATGGTATAATAAGTATGAATCATAATTTAAGTGGATCTTTAAAAATAAATAATAAAGATGTAAATTTTAATAACGGAAAAGGGTATATTGAAAAAGACTGGGGACACTCTTTTCCTGAGGCATATATTTGGTTACAATGTAACAATTTTGAATCTAAAAAAATTTCTATTAAAGCTTCAGTTGCTAAAATTCCGTGGTTAAATAAATCATTTATAGGATTTATAGCAGGACTTTTAGTAAATAATAAGTTAATAAGATTTACAACCTATAATAAATCAAAAATAAATACTTGTAATGTAAATAATAACGAAGTTGAATTAAATTTTGAAAACAATTCATATAAGCTTAAAATTAATGTTAAACGAAAGGTGTCGACAAAATTATTTGCTCCAATTATTGGTTTTATGGATAAAAGAGTAGAGGAATCTATGGATTCAATTATACATATAACTTTATACAATAAAAAAAATAACAAAGAATTATTTTCTGAAAAGGGGACAAGTGCAGCTATTGAAGTAGCAGGAAAATATAGACAGCTTATAAAATAGTTACAGAGTATAAATATTAATTCAAATAAAACATATATAAAAAAAATAATATTACTAGAGCTGATATTATTTTTAATGAATTCTTAATTCTAATCTGAAATTTTTCTTTTCTTTTTCTTCTAACGAATTCATAAGGGTTTTTTTCCATTACAGGTTATTTTATTAATGAAATAGTCAATTAAAATTATGTTTCGAGTTAAGCTTTACAATCTATTAACTTATTTCGTTCTTTTTTTTAATTGCTTTAAGAATACCAGCACAAGCTTTGTATTCTTCGTTTTTTTCAAATTCGTATAATATTTGATACAGTTTATTTATTGAAACGCCTTTTTCAATTTCTGAAAGTGCTTTTTTATAGTATTCTTCTACTAAATCCATAAAATCTTTTAAAATAAAATATCCAAATATTATACCAATATAATTAATTTGACAAAAAGTCAATTTTTTATCTGATTATAAAAGGTTTGTCAGATTCCTCTTTGTCAGACCATGACATGACATTTTTGAGAGCTTGAAAGGATAAACCAAAACTATAATTTAAATTAGAGTTATTGAGAATTTTATTTTGAGGAAAATTAAACCCATAACTTAATCTTATGTTTTGATTAATTGGTATAAAAAATAAAAATCCATATAAAGTTTTTGGTTCATACATGAATGATAAGCCAAACCTGTTGTTGTATAGTATTTTTGAAGTAATTAAATATGAGTTTGGAAATTCTTTTTGGAATCTCATTAAAATTTGATTATACATTTTAATTGAACTATTTAAATTAAAATTATATCCTAAACTTGAAAAAAAAGGAGATTTGTAGTTATATATAATTTGATTATCCTCACCATTTAGCGAATTTTTTAGAAAATTAGGTAATGAAAATGAGACAAAAAAATTATCTGAATAAACAAATAAACCTGAACCAACTATCGGTTTAAAATATGTGTCAATTTCTTTACTAAAAACATATTCTGTTCTATCAAAAACATTTAGTTGTGAATTATTTAATGAGAATGAATTAGAACCAATTTTTAATCCAAGGGCCATCGAAATATTTGAGGTAATTCCTAGGTCCACTGAAAAATTTGTTTCAAAATTAAATGACCTACTGTTTCCAAAAGTATCATTTAAAATTGATATCCCTGCTGCAAAATTTTTATTATTAAACTTGTAATGACCTTCAAATAGCTGGGTATTTGGTGCTCCATCAAAACCAATCCACTGAGTAGAGTAGTATCCTTTCATGTAATAACCCT
>PACV01000039.1 GCA_002702875.1 Flavobacteriaceae bacterium | reverse complement strand
CTTTTTTTTGGTCTTCTAGTCATGTATTTTCCTGCATTTTCAAGAATAAATTTAATTTCTTTCTCTAGTGCCCTAGGTTCCTCATCAATTGTCTCAATCTCAGTATCAGTGGTACCAACTATAACACTTTCATTCCAAGGGACAGCAAATAAAACTCTACCGTCACTTGTTTGAGGGACCATAATCGCATGAGGTCCATCCAAAAATTTTTTATCAAGAACAATATGGACTCCTTGACTAGCTTTTATTAATTTTTTTGACATAGGGTTATCCATTTTAATTATACTATCTGAGAAAACTCCAGTTGCATTTATTACAACTTTTCCAAATATCTCATAAGATTGGTTATTAATTTTATCATATGCCAAAACTCCTGTAATTATCTTATTTTTTTTCATTAAACCTTTAACTTCCATATAATTACATAATGTGCCTCCATGTTTATCTGAGGTTAAAGCTAAACTAATTGCCATTCTTGAGTCATCAAATTGTCCATCATGATAAATTACACCTCCCCTTAATCCTTCTTTCTTGACATTTGGTATCAATTTTATTGTTTCCTCTTTATCCAATAATGTAGAGGGACCAAGACCTAGATTTCCTGCCATCATATCATATATTTTTAGTCCAATCCCATAAAAAGGACTGTTCCACCAATCATAAGACGGTATTACAAAACTTAAATCATTTACCAAGTGTGGTGCATTTTTTCGCATTATTCCTCTTTCTTTTAGAGCTTCAATGACCAATGAAATATCACCATTTTGAAGATATCTAACTCCACCATGTATTAATTTAGTGCTTCTGGAGGAAGTACCCTTAGAAAAGTCGTCTTTTTCAATTAAAAGAACGTTATATCCTCTGCTAGAGGCATCAACTGCAGATCCAAGGCCTGATGCGCCACCTCCAATTATTATAAAATCCCATGGTTTTTTTTTATCGGCTATTTTTTTTAAACTTTGAGATCTATTCATCAATGGTTTTTTTTATTCTTTTTTTCCATAATTCAATTATGTTTTTCTTACTATTTTTATCTGGTTTGAATTCACAATCCATTTTCCACATTGATTTTAGTGAATCAATGGATTGCCAATAATTAACCGATAAACCAGCGAGAAATGCTGCACCTAAAGCTGTGGTTTCAGTTATTTTAGGTCTAATAACATTTTTTTCCAATAAATTTGATTGAATCTGCATCAATAAATTATTATTGCTAGCTCCTCCATCAACTTTAAGATTTGAAAAATTAGAATTTGCATCTTTTTGCATTTCAATAATAATATCCATTGTTCTGAGAGCTATTGATTCTAGACCAGCGCGAGCTATATGTCCACTTTCAGTATCTCTAGTTATACCAAAAATGGCTCCTTGTGCTCTTTGAGACCAATAAGGAGCTCCTAATCCAGATAGAGCAGGTATGAAAGTAATTCCTCCATTATCTTCAACTGTTTTTGCCAAATCCTCAATTTCAGAAGCAGATTTTATAATTTTTAATTTATCTCTTAACCACTGAACTAATGCACCTGCAATAAAAACACTTCCTTCAATTGCATAAGATGTTTTACCATTAATCTTCCATGCAATTGTGGTTAGCATTTTATTTTTTGAAAAAACAGGTTTTTCACCAGTATTCATTATACAAAAACAACCTGTTCCATAGGTATTTTTCACATCACCTTTATTTATACAAAGTTGACCAAAAAGTGCTGCTTGTTGATCGCCAGCTATTCCAGAGATAGGTATTTTTTCACCGATTATGTTTTCAGACGTGTATCCAACAATTTTAGAGGATTCAACAACTTTTGGCAAAATTGATTTTGGTATATCCAAAATTTTCAATAATTCGTCATCCCAATCTAATTTATTAATATTATAGAGCATAGTTCTACTGGCATTTGTAACATCGGTAACATGAAATTTACCATCAGTTAATTTCCAAATTAACCAAGAGTCAATTGTACCAAAACATAATTCTCCATTATTAGCTTTATTTTTAATACTTGGTATATTGTCTATAATCCATTTGATTTTAGTAGCTGAAAAGTAAGCATCAATTATTAAACCAGTTTTTTTTTGAAATAAATCTGATAAATTATCTTTTTTTAATTTATCACAAAAATCAGATGTTCTTTTGTCTTGCCAAACTATTGCATTGTAAACCGGATTTCCTGTTTTTTTATCCCAAATTAAAGTTGTTTCTCTTTGGTTTGTTATACCAATTGCAGCTATATCGGAAGGACTAATCATACTTTTTTCAAGCACATCTTTGATTGACTTGATTTGAGTTGACCAAATTTCATTTGCATCATGTTCCACCCATCCTTTTTTGGGAAAAAGTTGACTAAATTCAAATTGAGAAACACCTATTTGATTTGCATTATTGTCAAAAATTATTGATCTGGAACTAGTAGTTCCTGCATCAATGGATAAAATATACTTCATTGTTATTTGTTTATAATCTCTAAAATTAAAATAAATTTGCAGAAGTTAATCAAAAAAAAATATGACAAAAATAGAAATATGTTGTGATTCAATAAATTCTTTAAAAAAGTCTGTAGATATGGGTGTAAGTAGAATTGAGTTGTGTTCAGAATTATCAGTTGGTGGATTAACTCCTTCTTATGGATTTATTAAAGAGGCACTTAAATATTCAAAAGATATTCCAATTCGTGTTTTAATAAGACCTAGAGCAGGTGACTTTCATTATAATAATTTTGATATTGAAATAATGAAAAATGATATTTATGAAGTCAAAAAACTTGGAGTTGAGGGAGTAGTTCTTGGAATTGTTGACAATAAAGGTGAACTACCTATAACAAAAATAGCAGATATTGTTGATAGTGCAAATGGTTTGTCAATGACTTTTCATAGAGCTTTTGATTTATTAAAAAATCCAAAAATTCAAATTAATAATATTATTGAATTAGGATTTGATACAATTTTATCTTCTGGAAAACAAGAAAAAGCTATCGATGGTTTGATTTATTTAAATAGATTAAAAAAATACGCTGACAATAAAATTTTAGTTATGCCTGGAGCTGGAATTAATCACAAAAATACAGCAAAATTTATTCAAAATGGATTTAAGTGGATTCATATGTCGGCTAAAAAAAAAAGAGATTTAAATAAAAAAAATAAAAATATATTTCTTGATCAAGAAATTTGTGAATTAGATGAGAATATATTAAAAAAAGTAATGAAATTAATTAAGACTAAAGTTTGAATTTTTAAGAGCCGTATAACCTCCTTTAATATCAATAGTGTTATTAATTCCATATTTTTTTAAAATAGAAATCGCTATTACAGATCTGTAACCACCTGCACAGTTAATATAAATTGTTTCTCTACTATTTTTAAATTTATTAATGTTGGTTTCTAACTCAGTCAAAGGTGAATTCACGAACTCATCAATGTGATCATTGTCAAATTCATTTTTTGCTCTTACATCAATATAAAGATTTTTATTTTTTTCCTTTATTATGTCTTCTACATCAAGTGATTCTATATAATTAATTTTTTTATTCCATGATTTAAATCCACCTTTCAAGAATCCAACTACATTATCAAATCCAACCCTAGAGAGTCGTAAAATTGTTTCTTGTTCTTTATTTTTAGGAGAAACAATTAAAATTTGAGTATTCACATTTTTTATTAAAGAACCAACCCAGGGTGCAAATGAACCATTTAGACCAATAAATATAGAACCTGGAATATGACCTTTAACAAAATCGTTTTGATGTCTAACGTCTAAAATTATTGTATTTTCCTTTTTTGCTATTTGATCAAATTCTTTAGGATTTAATAATTTCATGGAATTTTTTATAACGTCATTTAAATCTTTGTATCCATATTGATTCATCTCAACATTCATAGGAAAATATTCAGGTGGCTTTTCTAAACCAAAAGTAACTTCATTAATAAATTCAGATTGAGTCATATTACTTCTCAAAGCATAATTTACTTTTTTTTGATTTTTAAGGGTGTCATAGGTTATGTTCATCATATTTTTACCACAAGCTGATCCAGCGCCATGCCCCGGATAAATAATAATATCATCATTTAGAGGCATAATTTTATCTCTAAGGCTTTTGAATAGCATTTCTGCTAATTCAAATTTTGTGTAAGAGTTTTCTTTTCTAAAATGGGATAAATCAGGTCTTCCAACATCACCAAGAAAAAGAGTATCTCCGGTTAAAATAGCAAATTCCTTATTTTCCTTATTCTTAATCAGAAGGCATGTACTTTCAATTGTATGTCCTGGGGTATGAATAATTTGGATCGTTAAATCTCCCACAGTAAACTTTTGATCATCATGAGCAACTATACAATTAAAACCTAAAATTGCTTTAGGGCCATAAACTATGGGAGCCTTTGTTTGTCTTGATAAAGTAATATGTCCACTAACAAAATCAGCATGAATGTGAGTTTCAAATATATATTTTATTTTAGAATTAGTTTTTTTTGCTTTTTCAATATATTGTTCTGTATCTCTTAAAGGATCTACTATCGCAACCTCGCCTTTGCTTTCAATATAGTAGGAGGCTTGGAAAAGGCAATTAGTATATATTTGTTCAATCATTTAACAAAATTAATTTATTAATTGATTAATCTATAACAATTGATAATAAAATAAATTTATATATTGAAAAAAATATTTTTATGAAAAATATTGAGGATTATAAAATTAAAAATTTAGATGATTTCAATAATCAAAGAGAGATGGCTGCTAATGAACCAGAGCTTTTTTGGTCAGGAATAGCTAGTACTTTTCAGTGGAATAAAAAGTGGAAAAATACCCTAAAATACGATTGGAGTATTCCAAACACAGAGTGGTTTGTTGAAGGAAAATTAAATATTACAGAAAATTGTTTAGATAGGTATGCTAAATCCAATCCTGACAAAAAAGCAATTATATGGGAAGCTAATGATCCAAATGAAGATTTTAAAGTATATACTTATAAAGAGCTTTTAGATGAGGTATGTAAATTTTCAAATGGTTTAAAAAAAATTGGTGTAAAAAAGGGTGACAGAATATGTATATATATGCCCATGATACCTGAATTGACAATTGCTGTTTTAGCATGTGCAAGAATAGGAGCAATTCATTCAGTAGTATTTGCTGGATTTTCATCAGTAGCTTTAGCAGCTAGAATTAATGATTCATCTTGTTCAGTTATCATTACCTCAGATGGTGGATTTAGAGGTGACAAAATTACGCCTTTAAAAAAAATATGTGATCAGGCTTTAAAAAATTGTCCAACTATTAAAAACTGTATTGTTTATAAAAGAACTTCAGAAAAAATTGATTGGTTTAAAAATAGAGATATTTGGTGGGATGATTTAATTTACGGATTACCTGACAAATGTGATCCTACTATTATGAATTCAGAAGACACTTTATTTATACTATACACTTCAGGTTCTACAGGCAAACCTAAAGGTATGGTTCACACGTGTGGAGGATACATGGTATATACAGCATATACATTTATGAATGTTTTTCAGTACAGCCAAAATGACGTTTACTGGTGTACAGCCGATATTGGATGGATAACTGGTCATAGTTATATGGTTTATGGTCCACTTCTAGTAGGAGCTACTAGTGTTCACTTTGAGGGTGTTCCATCATATCCTGATTGGGGAAGATTTTGGCAAGTTTGTCAAAAACATAAAGTAAATCAATTCTATACTGCACCTACTGCTATAAGGTCATTAGCAAAACAACCAATTGATTTTGTTAACAAATATAACTTATCCTCATTAAGTGTCTTAGGAAGTGTAGGCGAACCAATTAACCTTGAAGCTTGGGAATGGTATTATAAAAATATTGGCAAAGGAAAACTCCCAATAGTTGATACTTGGTGGCAAACTGAAACGGGAGGTATTATGATATCTTCAATTCCTAAAGTTACAAAACAAAAACCAACTTATGCTACTTCACCACTCCCTGGAGTTAATGCTGAAATTGTTGATAACAATGGAAATTTAATAGAAGAATCGTCAGCTGAGGGAATTCTTTTAATTAATTTTCCATGGCCCTCGATAGCAAGAACAATTTACGGTGATCATGATAGATATAAAAATGTATATTTTTCTGCATATAAAAACAAGTATTTTCCTGGTGATGGTGCCCTCAGGGATGAAAACGGGATGTATAGAATAACGGGTAGGGTGGATGATGTAGTAATTGTTTCTGGCCACAATCTAGGTACTGCGCCTATTGAAAACTCAATAAATGAACATCCAAAAGTAGTTGAGAGTGCAGTTGTAGGATATCCACATGAAATTAAGGGAAATGCACTAATGGCTTTTATCATATTATATGATAAAATAGATGATAATGAAAGTATTAAAAAAGAAATAAATGATTTAATTTCAAATTCTATTGGTCCCATTGCAAAACCAGAAAAAGTGATCATAGTAAGTGGATTGCCAAAAACTAGAAGCGGAAAAATAATGAGAAGGATACTTAGAAAATTTGCAAATAATGACATGGAGAATTTAGGAGATACTTCTACCTTGTTAAATCCTGAGATTGTCAACGAGATAAAAAATACTCTAAAGTTACTTAATTAATATCCCCAATCCTCCCAGTGCAGTAAAAAACAAAATTAATTTCCTGTATGAATCATTATTAATTTTTTCAACAATTTTTACACCAAGGATTAAACCAATGATAACATAAGGAGTGAGGCTGAGACTTATATTTAGAGAATCAAAATTTATCGTTTTCCATGATAATACGTGAAATGGAACTTTAAAAATATTAATTAAAAAAAACAGCCATGCAGATGTTCCAATGAATTCATTTTTTGGAATTCTAACTGCTAGGAAATAAAGATTTGCAAATGGTCCAGCAAGATTACCAATCATTGTAGTTATACCGGCTAGTGACCCCATTATTGTCGAGAAGCTCCAATGAGATGGAATTTTTTGGTATTTCATTGAATCCCATACCCACATTAGAAAAACACTAGAAATTATAATAATTGCCATTAAAATTTTGAAAATAGACTCTGGAATATCTTTTCCAATAAAAACAGCTACTAAAACTCCAAATATCATCCATGGTAAAAATTTTAATATGTAAATCCATTTTGTATGTCTTTTGTAATAAATAACTGCAAAAATATCACCTAATATAAGCAAGGGCATAATTATTCCAGTAGACTCTTTTGCTCCATATACTAAAGCTATGAGTGTGACAAATAGTATACCAATGCCTTTAATTCCAGCTTTTGACATTCCAATTAATAATCCAGAAGATGCAGCTATAAAAAAATTTAAATCAAACATTTTTTTTCTAAAAATATTTTTTTATAAATGTATACTTTTGATAATAAAAAAAATATATAATTTTGATAAATATGAAAGATTTAAAATATTTATTTGCCTTTACAATTCCGTTAACTGTTTTTTTGTCTATTCATTTTAAAGACATCTTTAGTTATACAACATTGGTTTATGCATACGGAGTTATCCCGTTGTTTGAATTAATATTTAAACCAAAATCATATGAAGAAAAAAGAGTTGTTTCCTCAGATCTTAAAAATATCTTTTTTGATAGTTTATTATACTTAAATTTCCCCATAGTTACTAGTTTACTATTTTACGGATTCAATGTTTTAAGTTTTGAAAATACATTTTTTTATGAAGAAATGGGAATTGTTTTGTCTCTTGCTATACTTTTAGCTACTAATGGTATTAATGTCGCTCATGAGCTTGGTCACAGAAAGTCAGGTTTTGCTAAGAATATTTCTAAAAGTTTGTTGCTGTATAGTTTATATATGCATTTTTTTATTGAACATAATAAAGGTCATCATAAAAATGTTGGAACGCCGCTTGACCCTGCCTCAGCAAAATTCAATCAATCATTGTATAGTTTTTGGGTTCAGTCAGTTATTGGTCAATATATAAATGCATGGAAAATTCAACTTAAAGAACTTAATACAAATTCAAATTCTTTTTTTTCCATTAAAAATCAAATGTTAATATTTTTATTTTTTCAAGTAAGTTATTTAGTTGTTATTGGTTCAGTTTTTACCATTAAAGTTGCTTTTCTAGCTGTTTTGGTTGGTGTAATTTCCTTTTTAATGTTAGAAACAATTAATTACATTGAACATTATGGATTAACCAGAAAAAAAATGAAATCAGGAAGATACGAAAGAGTTCAAACACACCACTCGTGGAATTCTGAACACCAAATCGGAAGAATTGTTTTGTATGAATTAACTCGCCATAGTGACCACCATTACAATGCTTCAAAAGAATATCAATTTTTAGAAAATAAGTTTCAAAGTCCCCAACTACCATATGGATATCCTGCATCAATGTTGTTAGCACTAATACCTAGTTTATGGTTTTTCGTGATGAATAAGAAAGTTATAGAGTTTAGTAAAAATTTTTAAAGCACAAAAATTCCAATTAGAAAAACCGTATAGAATAATAACGATGTTAATAAGGATTTCATTGCCTTATTAACATTAATAAATTTTAAATGAGCTATTTTTCCCGTTACAAATATCATTTGTGATAAATGTTTATGATATTCATCTTGATCATCCATCAATTTGTCTAATTCAGTAAGGTAACTTTCGAAATTATTGTATCCAGTACCAATGTCACCAAAAAACAGAGGTGATTTTTTTGTTGCAATACTAAGCCTTGGTAGAAAACATCTTACACATGCTGAAACTGCTACAAATGTGTAATATAAACCAGGTAAAACTATTATCAAAGCAATAATATCAATATAGCTAGTGAAGTCAATTTCATAAGTATTTTCACTATCTAAAATATCAATTGTATATGCCAGTGAGAAAAATAAACTGTATATAGATATTACAATACTAGCTTTAACCTCAGCGTATCTAATTTGGTCATAGTTATATTTAATAACTTCCCAATAATTATTAATTTCAATTTGATTAATCATAATAATTTTTTTCTAAATTAAAGAAATTTAATTATTTAGAATATATTTGCACGAATTATTTCACAACGGGGTGTAGCGTAGCCCGGTCATCGCGCCTGCTTTGGGAGCAGGAGGTCGCAGGTT
>PACV01000038.1 GCA_002702875.1 Flavobacteriaceae bacterium | reverse complement strand
TTCTTTCGTTGCACTTCCAAGATTAATTGTTCCAGAAGCATTCGGTAGAATATCAGCACTAAAATCTGCAGCTCCAGCACCTGAAACATAAGTTGCAATATCAGATGCAGGTATTTGTTTTGTTGTGGTTCCATCAATTACAATAAACCCATCTGCATCTGCAAGTGTGATAGATGAGGTTGATTTTGCAGATCCATCCAATAAATTAAGTTCGGCAGCAGTAGAGGAAACTGCTGTTCCACCAATTTGTACAGATGTTGCATTAATTGTGGCTACTTGAAGTTTTCCAGTTCCATCAGATGCAAGAATGGATGCCGTACCACCAGTTACATCAGAAGATGTTGTTATAGCATGAGCATGAGTTTCTGCACCAACTGTATCAGTTGTACTAACTGTGAGAGTTGTGGGAGTTCCCATCGTGACAGTAACAGATGAACTAGTTCCACCACCTGTTAGACCATTTCCAGCCGTAACTGTTTCAACTACACCAGCACCAATATCACTTTTGATCTGAGCCTCGGTACGAGTTCCCATTTGACCAGTACCATCGGTGATAAGAATTTGTCCAGCGGTTGTCGGCGTTAGTGTACCCGACAGTTCGCTCATGATTATACTGGCCGTATTTACAGTAAGACCATTTTTTGCTACAAATGCTTTATTAGCCATTGTTCATTTCCTCTAAACTACAGTTGTCATGCGAGTGACTTTAATTGTTTGATTATTGGAGTTAGTAGTTACTAATAATCTACAGTTACCCCCTGCTACATCTGCGTCAAAAGCTGGGTCTGGTACAGTACCAGAACCGACAGTCACATCTCCAAATTGTGTGAGAGAGGCTGCCGTTCCATTATGTACCACTAATGCCTCAGTTGTTGCAAATGTTGAATCATCCGTATCACTCACTGAAATAATATATTTTGCTGCTCTAAAACTACTGGTTGAAAAACTATCAACAGCAGTGGTTCCAGCAGTTGCAACAGTAACAGTAGTTGAAACTACTGTCATTATTGAATTTACTGTTACAGAAGTAATTCCACTTGCTGCACCTGTCAGATTACTTGCATTTTGGTAAAAAGAACCTTCTTGGCCATCAAGTAATTCTGCGTCTACATTATTTAGTTCGTTGTCAACGTAGGCCTTGACAGATTGCTGTGTGGGTATTTTTGTGTCTGAATTGGATGCCATGTTGTCTTCATCAACTATGGCAGTTCCACTTACACCAGTATTCAATACTGGACTTGTAATCGTTTTATTGGTGAGAGTTTGTGAATCAGTTGCACCGACTACATCACCAGATGGTGCAGATTTTCCAGAAAATGCCTGAAGATTTGAACTGACTGTTATATCGGTTTGGTCATTACTAGAATCATCAGTTGCAACGATATGAGTGCCATCAAAATTGAGTGATGTTCTTGCAGTTAAATCACTTCCATCATTTTGTATTGTATGTTTTGATGAACCACCTACATAAGTCTTTAATCTTGACAGAGCAACTTGTTTCATGTTGCCGGGACCATCATTCACAATAATCTGGTCAGCATCTTGTAAATTAAAGGTTGATGCAGAGGTATCACCATCAAGTAAATTGAGTTCATTTGCAGAGGCAGTTATTTGTGTAGAACCAAATGTTAATTTTCTTGAACCTTTGATAATAAGCCCATCTTCATCAATAGTCACACTGGTATTAAGATTACCTCCATTCATAACACCAAAATCTATTTGTCCATCCTCTGAACCATCCGTGACAGTCTTTTGAATACCATTAATTTGTGCAAAGTTTATCTCTTCATTTGCATCATTCTGTCCTTTTAACTTTACTTTACCTACTGAATTACCATTGGAACCTGTTTGATTTCTATGTAATATTAAAGAAGCTTCACTGTCTGTGTCTTGTAGATCAGCAGTTACTGCATTAATAGTTGTTGCACCATTAATTGCACCAGCCATTGTGATACCACCTGCAGTTTCAATACTAGTAGCACCTGTTCCAGAAGATTCTAATTTAGTTCCACTGATAGTTCCATCTGATGCTATTGAACCTACACCTGTCATTGCACCAATATTATCAATTGCTCTGGCTGATCCTAATATTAAAGCCTTATTTGCTGTTGCAGTTCCATTGGTGATGCCTGTAAATTCAGTTGTTAGTCTAATTTGTGTAGAATCAGAGGGTGAATCATTTGTTACTCTAAATGTATCTTCGTCAAATAAAAGGTTGGATTTATCATTTAAAGAAGTAGTAGAATCTGTGCCATCTTCAAGATTATTTTTTTGAATGGTGTGTCTACTTCCACTTGCAGCTGCAATTGATTGATAAGTTCCATCACCTCTGAGGAATTTTGTTGCAATGTCACCCTGAGCACTGAAATTTAAAAGATTAAGTTGATCTGTAGATGCCGTAAGTCCATCAAGTGTAGTAAGTTCAGTTGCTGCAATAGTTGAAATAGTTCCATCTGATGCAACCAATTTCAAAGAGTTCTCACTAAGGAATAAATCTTTCCAAGGTTTTGTTGCTGAACCCAAATTGAAATGTGCAGAACGAGTTGGAATTAAACTTGCATTAATTTTATTAGGGTCTAATCCTCCACCATCATTTGAACTCATTTTGGCATCTGCAATCTGAGCACTTAAACTATTGAATCTTTTGTCAATTTCCTCAAGTTCTTTGGTTACATCAGCATCATCACCTTTTTCACCCTGTGGTCCTTCTGGGCCAACTTCTCCTTGAATACCCTGTTCACCCTGCGGTCCTTGTTCGCCTTGTAATCCTTGTGGTCCAGTATCACCTTTTTCACCTTTCTCACCTTGTAATCCTTGCTCTCCCTGTTCTCCTTGAGGACCAACTTCACCTTGAACACCCTGTTCACCCTTTGGACCAACTGGGCCCAACATACCCATTAATCCTTGGTCACCCTTATCTCCCTTATCACCTTTCTCACCTTGAATACCTTGTTCACCTTGAGGCCCCTGTTCACCCTGAATACCTTGCTCACCTTGTGGCCCCTGTTCTCCATCTTTACCATCAATACCATCAAGCCCAGGTAATCCTTGTTCTCCTTGTGGGCCTTGTGGGCCTTGTTCTCCCTGAATACCCTGTTCACCTTGTAGTCCTTGTGGACCTTGTTCACCTAATAAGCCAGGTTCTCCTTGTAAACCTTGTGGTCCTTCTGGTCCTTGTTCACCCTGAGGGCCGAGAAAACCTCTTGGGCCTTGAAGACCAGTTAATCCTTGCGGACCTTGTGGGCCTTCTGGTCCCTGTTCTCCAATCTGGCCGTTTTCACCATTTTGACCTACGACTTCTTGGAGAGATTCTTTGACTTCATCCCTGAGTTTACTAATTTCTTTCTTGGTAAACTTGAGACTGGCCGCCAGGGCTTTGGCAGAATCTAAATCTATATTTGAGGTATCAGATTGCTCTAAACTCATCCGTTTCTTCTTCTAAAACTGATTTGAAAATTTCATTTAAGTTTTCTTTCAATTCCTCATCTTTTTCTTTGTCTACTATCTTTTCTTCTACAATTTTGTCAAGCTCTTCAGAAAGATTTTGGCCATTTTCTGGTTTGAAAGATTGAAATTGGTCTTCACCTTCTTCTTCCTCACCACCACCTTCGGCAGCAATCTGTCTGTCAATCTCATCAATCTCTTCTTGAGTCTGTTTTAGAATCCTCTTTCTGACATATTCTTTAGAATAAAAGTTACCTACAATCTCATCTGCAAAATTCATACTCTGTAACAGATTGAGTCTTTCTTGTAACATCTCTGCTTCTTTGAGTTCTGCAAATTGTGAATCTGTCTGCCACTCATAATGGATTCTGTTCTGTATATTTCTCCAATCATTGAGAGTTAATATACCTTTTAAAATGAGTTGTTTCTCAAGACAGGTGTTAAACAAACCATTGAATCTACTTCTAAGCCTCTCAATGAATCGTGTAAATTTTACTTCATCTCTTGAAATTTCTTGTGCTCTACCCAGAACGAAACCACTATCTTGTTCTAATCTTGAGGAAGGCACGTTTAATGACTTGTATAATTTTCTTTGAAAGTAAATCACATCTTCTAATTCACCAAGATTTTCACCACCAGGCAATGTTGAAATTTCTGTGCCTCTACCACCCTCTCTTCTTGGTAACCAGTAATCTTCTAACATACTCATGTGTTTTCTGTCATCTCTGAGTTCGCCAGTTGCTGAATCATAAACCAGTTTGTTTTTATATCTGGTCATAATGTCACGGAGATATTGTTCGGCTTTAATCTTTGGTAGGTTTCCAACATCAATGTAAAATATTCTTCTCTCTGGCGCTCTGGATATACGATATATAACTACAGCATCTTCAATCATTCTTAATTGATTGAGTGGTTTGATTGCTTTGTGTAGATAACTGAGGACCATTTTTCTATCTTCACTCAATAATCCAGAGTGACAATATGCAATTGAGTCTGGTGCAATTCTGATGATATTACCACCTTTGTCACCAGATATTCCACCTTCATTGAAAGCAAAATATTCTTCAATCTTTGGATTTGGATCTTTGTCCATCTCGTAAGATTTTGGTGGGATAACTTGTCTAACTTTTTTGATTTTTAAAGAGTCAATCGGTCTTAATTCAAGAATGCCTCTTTTTGGATTTGCTGGGTCTATGATGATATGGTAGTAAAGTCTCCCATCTACATACCATTTTTTAAACGTGTCATATCCAGTTTGATTGAATTGTAGTAAATCAACCACCTCATGGAAATTATCAACTATTTTTTGTTTTATGTCTAAGGAAAGATTAATATTTTCCAGATTGATTGATACAGCAGATTCTTCTCTGTCAGCAACAACTGCTTCATTTACGATGTCATCTACTGCTAATTCACACTCTGGAAAGAGTGACATTTGACGATAACGTGCAATGAGATCAGTCTCATTCTTGGCAGCACCCTCCATGTCAAGGTATGTACCATATGCACCGCCTGGGGTTCCTGCCACATCAATGGCACCATCATCATATTGAGGAAGGGCAAATGAAAGCTTTTCTTTAGCTTCATTTTCTTTTTGAGTTCTTCCAATAGTAAAACCAAATAATTCAATAGCCATTTATTACTCCTAGAGGACAGGGGCCGAGAAGCCCCCATGCCCCTAGTTGATTGGAAACTTACATTATTATTTATAAATCAAGAATTACCTGCACCACCAGCATGTGTCCAGTAATCGTATGCCCAATCTACAGTATATTCCTCTACAGTGTCATTACTACCCCAATCAAGGGCAATTTCACCAAGAGCGACTGGAAAACAATTAACGAACTTCCATTCTCCAAGACTGTCATTTCCTCCTGCGACACCATAATGTTTAATACTTACAGTGGTATTTGTTGTCAAATCTGCAAGAGCACCAGTCTGTACATTACCCACATGAGAGTTCATTTGGGCCATCCATTCTTCAATTTTGTTACGGATGGAAAAATTTTCATCATTTAGAATTGTAATTGAAAGATTGTCAAAAGTTCTGTTACCAGGCACTTTGACTTGTCTTCCAAAGTAAGGTACTTCAACAACTCCCATTGTTGAAGGTGGAATTGTAGCAATCTTTGCCATGAAAGGTACTAATGCATTGTTGATTGCTTTTCCTGTTACATTCACTTCAAATAAATTTGGTCTTGCCAAATTCTTTTGTTTTGAAATCTCAGACCTAAACTGAGTTATTGTAAAAGGCATTTGTTTCTCCTAGAAAGGTTCTTTAATTATTTAGTCTTAACTTGTGATTTCAGAGAATTCTACTCCACTTCTTACAGCGACAAAGTTCAACTGAATGAAGTTAATTGCTCTATTTGGTTTCACAAATATGTCTCCGATAAACTCATTCCTATCAATGACATCAGAAGTATTGTTTGAATCGTCACAAACTACTGTGAAATCCGTGATACCACTTCTACCTTGAACCTCTCTCAAGAATGGTTCAACTGCACCAACAAACTGAGCTCTTGTGAATGCATCGTTGAACTCAAATAGTTGTGCTCTTGCAAATCTTGAGATTGCCTTTTCAAGAATAATAAAAAGTCTTCTGATATTAATTCTATCAAAAGCACTTGGTTTTGCGAGAAGAGTCTTATCTCCAAAGAGAATTGTTCCCTCACCAGCAAATGTTACGATTGGATTCACACCATCTTTGTAGAGTAAATCTCTTTGAGATTGTCTTGGATTAAAAGGTAATTTGACTACATTTCTCACTGCACCTCTTGTAAATCCAGCAGGTGAGAACCAAGCATCTCTATCAGCTTCTGAAGCTGCACACAATCCTACAATGTCACCATTCAATGGTACATACCTGAATACATCATTGTATCTGTCATACTGATACTTGTAACCACTATCAAGGAAAGCATAAGATGAAGTTCCAAGAGTTGTTCTAAATGCAAGAATGTCATCTACCTCATTACCTTCATTGTTGACTACATCGGCCATTTCTGGTGAAATAAATGCAACACAATCTTTTCTTGTTGATGCAATGGATATTAATTCAAGAGCAACTGTTGCAGATGCTTCACCTGCAGCAAGAAGGCCAATATCAACTTCTTCAGTATTCAAGAATTTTCTAAAACCTGTTATTTTGTCTCCATCAGAAACATCGGTTCCGTCTACACCACCAATCAAACTTTTTGTTACAATATTTCCATTTGCTTGGTATTCTACACCAGAGGTGGGAGTTGTTCCCCAAGCAGATGTTGCTGCTCCACCAGTTGTATATGCATCACCACTTGAGTCGTGATCCATCCACCAAACATATTTTGATCTACGATTTATAGCATCTACATAGTATGCTTTTGAACCATCTTCGTTTTTTGCACCTTTTGCAACAGAAAGTCCTGAATAAACCTCAAGACCTTCATTTTGATTACCTGTCCAATCGCCGTCTTCATCAACTACGATTACATGGACTTCATCAAACAGTGCACCTCTTCCGGCTGAATATTCAGTAGTTACTGGTTCTTTATCAAAGACTGAAGCATATTCCCAAGTTCTTGAATAAGTTTGAGCTGTTGCAGTGTTTGTGAATCCAGTATTTACAACCATGTGAGAAGAGTTTGTTACTGTGACAACTTTTCTTTCTTCTCCATTAACTTTGATAATATCACCAACATCAAACTGTAATGCAAATTGTGTTGCAAGAAGTTCAGTTGATCCATTCTGTGTAATTGTAGTACTATTTGCCGTTACGTCAAGTTTACCCTGCATATTTCTTGATGGTTCTGAAAAAGCAGATCTCTTTAATCTAATTGCAGTATTTCCAGCATCAATTGCAGAAGCTGGTCCTGTTGCAACAGTTGCAGCTGTATTACTTGTAATTGCACTAACAATCATACTATGGGTATTCGTTCCACTTACTGCGACTTCAATTGCATCTCCGACTCTAAGCTCTGGACCAAACAGAGTTGCTGTTCCTGTTACAGTACCATTTGTAGCAATTGCAACAGTACCTGTGAGTGAAACATCAGAGTTAGAAGCAACTACTGTGTTTCCAGAAGCAAGATTTGCTCTTGTTGGTCCACAAAGGGAAACTTTAAGACTGTTACCAAGTGCACCTGCCCACTTTGCAGAAAAAGGTCCTGCAGTGGTTACTGGTGATTGATCTTCATCGTATGTATTGTAATATACAGAACTATTTGCAATTAATACTGCTGCAGTTCCACCAGTTGAATATGAGTTTTTTGCACCAGTTGAATTAGCTGATCTAACTACATGCAATCTACTCGTATAATTGAGAATATTTGCTGCTGTAAAGAAAGAAGCAAAAGTATTTGCATCTGGTTTTTGAAATGTCTGTACTAAAAGGTCTTCGGAATCAATAAGCGTTACATCGTTGATTGGCCCCCACCTGAAAGGTCCGGCAAATCCTGCATCAATTGAAGAGACGCCGGGAACAACAGTTGTTAAATCAATCTCAGAGGTGTTTACGCCAGGACTTATTTGAAAGGGCATGTTATCTCTCCTATAATTCGTTGAAAAACTATCTGGGAATATTTATAAAATAAAGAGTTTCATTAGTATAAATATTTACTGAAGTATAAACAATTTTGGAGTTTGAAAATGAATCCGATTGATCGTTTTTTAGGCAAGATTTCTAAAAACTCAGGGAGTGATTGTTGGCAATGGACTGCTTCAAGAACACAACAAGGGTATGGTATGTTTTCTTATCAAGGAAAATCTATTCCTGCTCATCGGTTTGCTTATGAACATTATAAAGGTGAAATACCTGACAAACATATAGTGCATCAAGAGTGTCAGAATAATTGTTGTGTCAATCCAGACCATCTTATCGTATGTACGAAAAGTGAGTCAAGACTTAAATACAATTCTACGAGAATACATCCAGATGCAAAAAAGTTAATTAAGTCTATTAAAGAAAGAGGGCCAGAACTTGTGGATGATTTTGGATTTAGTGATAGTGCTTAAAAATAATTTCTTTGAGTTTCTACTACACCCCATCTTGTACCTTCACTATCTGTGTATGATTCTGCTTCTTGGCCATCGTCAATAATACCGAAGGGTAACATATCTTGTTCTAAGGCTTCCATCTGTTCCTTATACATCTGTTTACGAATATCAAGGTCTGTCAAATCTTTAAAGTATTGTTGTTGCACTAACCATGCAAATATAACCAAAGTCATTGCAAGATCATCGTGTGCACCCTCTTCGGCCTCGTATGAGTTATGTTTTGATGCGAAAGTAGTCAGTTCTGCAAGTGTGTCAAAATCATAGATTATTAGTTTGTCAGTTTCAATCATGTCTTTCAAAGCTGCACAACCTATTCTCTTGAGTTGTTTACTCGTTCTTATACCAAGTTGTGCATTCTTACCGAAACCACCACCAAGTTTCTGACCTGCTCTGCCATGCATAGAACACATCATGATATTCTCATACTCAAGTTCAAAGTGTAATGTCTCTGCAACGTTTGCACCTACGTCATTGACCTCCACTAATAACCATGCTGTGTTATACTGCATTCCAATCTGATAAATCACATTTGGATACAACATAGGTGAAATAGTATTATCTCTGTATTTTGCAACCTGTCTATATGGGATCTCTGATATATCAAAAACACTCAATGCAGAATAATCCTGTTCTTTACCTTGTGCTGTATCTGCAATGACACAATACATTTTGTTAGGTTTTGGTTCTTCAAAAATATCAAACCCATTTCTTGAATGAATTGGGTTTTTAAATGTCATCGTTCTGAGCTTAGAAGGCGCAATGAGAGTAAGAGTAGAACCTATGAACTCACACTCAAATTCTTGGTTCCATTGTAACTCACTTGTGTTCTTGATCGTTTCCTGTTTCCACTTATCATCTCTACCTGGCACTTCTGCCCAATGTACGTCTATTGGAGTATAATTGTTTCTTCCCTCTTCTGCATCCACCCATAGTTTATAGAACATATTCAGTCCAAGTGGTGTAGATACTATGAATACTTTGGTAGTTTCACCAGAGGAAATCGTAGGATATACAGAAGTGAAGAACTGGTCTGCAATATTGTTGGGAACGTGGGCAAACTCATCAAGGAAAATGATATTAAAAGAACTACCTCTGACTGCAGATGAAGATGTCGCTGCTGCAAGAATTTTAGAACCATTTTCAAGTTCAATGTTTCCTTTGTTCCATACGACCACACCCTGTTGCATCCACTTTGGTAGATGCTCGTATGCAAGT
>PACV01000037.1 GCA_002702875.1 Flavobacteriaceae bacterium | reverse complement strand
CTTTAATATCATTTTTTTGTTTTTCTTTTTCAGTTAAAGTAGCACTTTCCTGTTGAGAAAAAGAGTTGTTAAATACAAAAAACAAAAGGAAAGAAATTAAGACAAATTTAAGTGGCATTTCAATAAAAATAAGTATTGATCAATTAAACTTTGTAAAAATAATATTTTAGTTTAGAAATCTTAACTTTTTTGTCAATTATAATTCTTTTTTTTTAATTTATTTTCAACAATTAAAATTTCAAAAATTAAACCTAGTGAATAAGGAATAAAAAAAGTTAAAATTTCATCAATTTTTATTTCTCCATCACTTTTAAATACCGGATATAATATTTCAAAAAATACTAAAAACTTTAAACCACTAATTAGAAAAAAAATAAATGCTAAGTATTCAACTTTTTTATTCGTAAAAAATAATAAAATTAAAACTGATAAAAAGGTAAATAGAAAGTTTAATAAATAAGATATTTTAAAGCTGTCCAAAATAAAATAGAATGAATAGCATTCACAAAATATACTATGAAAAAAAAATACTATTCCATAAAAAATTAAAAGTTTTAAATACCAAAAAATATGAAAATTTGTCAATTGACTATTTTTTGGATTGTTTTATAATAAGATAAATTGTTGAAAAAATTGATAAAATAATTAACAAAACAACAAAAAGAGGTTTTAATTGAAACTTATAGTCAAGCCAATTGCCAAGTTTTATTGATAAAAAAATTAAAGCCCCTAATTGAAAAGCTAGTGTTGAAAAATTTAAAAAACTCATCAAGCAATTCTTTCATGTGAATCTGAAATTGATTTTACTTCTACGTTAGTTTTCATAACACACTTTGCGTTGAATATCGCTCCAGATTCAACAATTAATTTTGAAGTAATAACATCTCCCTCAGTTACACTTGAAGATTTTAATGATAGCGATTCTTTAACCTCTAAGGTACCATTAAATTTACCATCAAAATCTGCATTATTGCAAACAATCTTGCCAATTATTGAGCCTTCCTTGCCAATTACAACTTTACCAGATGTATTTATACTACCCTCTAAATTTCCATCAATTCTAAAGTCAGCAGTTGATGAAATATCTCCAATTATCTTAGTTCCCTTCTCAATTCTGTTTGGTTGGCCGTTAGGTTCAATACTTTTCATTTTTTAATTAATTAGATTCTTGTTAAGTTGAAGATTTAAATAATCAGATTTCAAAAGTACAAAATTCTTTGATATAATTTTAAAATTATATTCTCTCTCAAATTGATTTAAAATATATTCTTTATCAGGCTTATCACCATATATATGTATAACCAAAAAAATTGTATCAAAATCATAAAAATCTTTACTGATTTTCCAGTTTCTAATGCCATTCTCCTTTCTATATAATAAAAATTTATTTTTAACTATTTCTATTTTATTGTTTTGATTTTTATCAAAAACAAAAACCCATTTATAATTTTTAAATACCTTTTGTTTAAATAAATCCGTTTTATCTTCATTAAATAAGGTTAAAGAATTCATTGCATATTCTGCCTCCTCACTATTTGGATATTTCTTTGCTAAATTATCTAATTTTTTTTTGAATTCATTTAAACCATAGACTCTTCCTAAACTAATAGTTCTTATAAGGCCTAATTTTGGTCCATACTGAGTTGTTTTTAAAAATTCTTCTGTATTTAAAATATCTTTTAAAAGTTTTTCATATTGTCCATTATTAAACATATCTAAATATTTTTTATACAAAATAAAAGGAGTGTCATTTAAATCATTATCTAATAATACATTATCAATTTTTTGGGCAAACACTGAATTAGGAAATTCTTGCATAATTTTATCTTTATAATAATCAGATTTATCATTTTTTTCCTTTTCATAAATAGTATACATTTTATACAATGCATTTACCTTTTGTTCATTATTTGGATTATTTGACAATACTTTTACAAGTTTATCCGCAGAGAGATGTAAATTATCAAAGTCACTAAAATAAATATTCGATAATTTTAAGTTATTTTCATTTGTATCATTTTGGAGACTATCTATAAATTTTTTATCAAATCTAATTTGAGAAATAAACTGGTCTAAATTAATTTGATTGTCGTATTGATTTTCTTTTAAAACTTTTTCATCTGAAAAATTAAAATTTGAATTGTCAATTTTTTGTGAATATTTCCAGTTATCTGCGTTTAATTTTTCTCCCCAATTTGATATAAAAATATTTTTTCCATAGTTAATTAATTTTGGATTGTAAAAATAAAAATCTGTTGACTTGAATTCGTTTGAATTTGATTCAAAGGTTTTTTTTGGGTTTTTTTGGTTAAAAACTTTTGTTATATAAAAGTTTTCAATTTGCGATTTATCCATTTTAGATAACTCAATAAGACTATCATTTTTTTTCACTTTTTTTTCAAAATTCACTACTTTTTGAATTATTTTTTTTTCCCTCAAAATCTTATCCTTTTGACTTTTTGTAATTATAATTTTTGATAAACTATCTAGATATTTAGATGTTTCAATGAAATTATTTTTTTTAAAATAATAATCTGCTAAAATTCTATAATTCCTCTTTTTAGTATAAATGTCTATATCTTTAAAACTTGAGGATTTAATCATCGAATTTATACCCAATGAATCTAAATTATCTTTAAATAAAATAATAGCCCTGTAATGATATATATAGTGCCTTAAATTTTTATTTTCAAAATTACTAATTAAACCTTCTAAATCGTTAAGAACTTTCTCTTTCAATTCATTATTTCGATAATTTAATTTAAGAAAATTTAATTTAGCATTAAGCCATAAATCTCTGTTTACCTTATTTTTTTCCTTAATCACAGACCTAAAATATTTTTTAGCTGAATCAATTGCATTTTCTTTCTCATAAAGCTGAGCAAGAATAAATTTATATCTATTGCTTTTTTCCCCTTTAATATTATTTTCAATAGCTTTTTTAAAATAAATCTTAGCTGAATCGGTTTTCTTTAATTTCAAATATGCCTCGGCCATAGTTGAGTTTAAATCTGAAATTATTTTTTTATCATCTATAAAACTTTCATTGATTAATTTCAAATTATTAATTACTATATCTATATTTTCTAATCTAAGATTTGTCTTTTCTCTCCAAATCCTGGCTTCATTAAATACATTTTTATCTGAATATTGATTGATTAAGTAATTGAAAGTTTCAAGTGCTTGAAAATAACGCCTGTCATAATACCTTGCTTTTCCTAATAACAAATATGCTTTAGAAATTTGGTTGTTTCTTTGATAACCATCGATATTCATTGAATGCTTTTGAATTGCCTTAGTTGCTTTTTCCTCTGCTATAGTAAAACTTGGGATGGATGAACTTTCATTAATATTTTCAAAATCTAACATTATAGGTTCAGCACTTAAAACATTGTAAAAATCCTCAATGTTATTGTCCTCTAAAATTTTTAATCCAATATCAAATGCCTCACTTCCATTAAAAAGAACATTGAATTTAGTGGTAACTAGATGGTAATTTCTGTTTAAGAAATTATTTTTTTTTGTCGAACATTCTGTAAATAATACTATGAAAAAAAATGAAAAACAAATTGTAATTCTCACAAATAAAAGTTTTTACTAACTATAACATTTATTTTTTTAATTTATTGTTTACAAATAATAAATTAAATTTGTCTTAATTAATGTAAGAACTTATTTTAATGAATGATGAAGCTTTTTTAAAAATTATTCTTGATGGACAAGAAAACGTGCTTACTATTGATTCTTCGAAAACTATTTTAGATTGGGCTTTGGATAATGAAATTGATGCCCCTTATTCTTGTCAAGGTGGAGCGTGCTGTACATGCATAGCTAGGTTAAAAAATGGAGAAGTTGAAATGAGTGAAAACTCTATTCTTAGTCAAGAAGAAATCGATGAAGGTTTAATTTTAACATGTATTTCAATTCCTAAGACTAAAAATATTTTAGTTGATTATGATGATATCTGATCAACATTCATAACCTCTAAAACCTTTTCTATAATCTGTTGTGGTGTAATTGTTCTCATTGCATCAGAATATCCATTTGGGATTATTTTGCCATAGGTTGAGGTTGGAATTAACGGAAATTTTTCTAAATCCAAAATTATGTTATTTTTTTCTGGTTGGTTCCATGGAGAAAAGCCAATAAATGGATGAGTCATACCCCAAATTGTTACAACATCAATATTATAATTAGATGCAATATGTCCATTAGCTGAGTCCATAGAAATCATCAAATCCAAATTTGCAATCAAATTTAATTCATCATTAAATGAAATTTTATCAGAAAAAAATTTTACATTTTTATAAGCTCTTTCCCAAATTTTAATCTGCTGGGTTTCTTTTTTTCCACCTCCAAATAATATTACAATGTATTCTCTTTGTAGAAACGCAATTACTTTTTGCATCAAATCCAATGGATAAGTTTTTCCTTTATGAGCTGAAAAAGGGGCAACACCAATTAATTTTTTTTGATATTTTTTATTGATAAATTCAATTTTAAATGGAAAGTTGGGTTTTAAGGGATAAATATGATTTTCAAGATTTACCTCAAAACCTAATTTTCTAAAAACTTCCTTGTATCTATAAATTGTAGGTGTCAATGGACTAAAAACCTTGTTTTTTTTTCTACATAATTTAGCTTTTTCTTTTCTTCCTTTGTTAATTCTTTTGTATTTAATAAAAATAAATCTAAAAAAAACTTCAAGAATATTTGTTCTTAAAACTGAGTGTAAATCAGCAATTGCAGTAGGTTTTAATTTTCTTAATTCATTAAATAGTTTGTATATACCTGGAAAACCTTTGTGCTTGGAATCCTTCTCAACATTTACAATATTAATGTCTTTAAACTCATTAAAAAGAGCATTGTATTGACCTAACGTTACAATTGTAATTTTAAGATTTTTATATTTATCAATTATACATCTGAGTAAAGGAATGAGAATGGCAACGTCACCTAATGAAGAAAACCTGAGAATTATAATATGTTTATCTTTTGTCAAGCTTTTTTCTTGTATAAAATGGGATTTAAGTTAACATCATTATACATTTTCATTTGTTTATAAACTTTCATAATTTTTTCTCCTGAACCTATTTCTAATAATAATTGATCTATCGATAAACTTAAATCAGTATTTTGCTCCATTAATATTTTTAGTTTACTTAGACAACCAGCCCTATTTTCTATGGAGGAAGTTGTTCTAGATGCCTCCTCATTCATGTGATAAATCTTTAACTGTAAAATAGACAGTCTATCTAATGCCCATGCAGGACTTTCAGTGTTAATTTTTGCATTTTTTTTTATTTTAACATCAGAGTACAAATTCAAAAAATAATCATCTACTTGTTCAACTATATCAGTCCTATTTTGATTTGACAAATCTATTTCTCTTTTAATTTTTAATGCATATTTTACATCTATATTAGGATCTCTTATAATATCCTCTAAGTGCCATTGAATAGTGTCTATCCAAACTTTTTTGTGTAATAAATTTTCAATTGTCTTTTTTTTATAAGGATTGTAATATTTTTGATTAATATCATCTATTATATGATAATGTTCTATGACTTTCGAAAAAATATTAATGGCTTTTGAGCTAATCATAATTCAAATTTAAAATAAAATCCAAAATATCTTTTTATAATTTTTTTAAATATTATATTTGAAAAAAAGTTTATGAAAAATTTTTTTGAAGGAATCCAATGGTTGTTTGAAGAGTTACTTTTCTTCCCTTTTGATTTTTTAAGATACATTCAAGATTACAGTTGGTCATTAGCTAATGCTTTCAATTTTTTTATAGCTCTTGTTATTTTTTTTGCTCTTGTTTACTGGATGATTCAGCTTAAAAATTTCGATAAAAAAGGAGAAGAAAAAAAAGACGCTACTGCTCATTCTTTCTTATAAGTCAAATCCAATATCTTTTCTATAATACATTTTTTCAAATTTGATTTTTTTTATTGTATGGTAAGACCTTTTTATTGCTTCATTATATGTTTCAGCTAGAGAAGTGACAGAAATAACTCTCCCGCCGTTTGTTACTAGCTTTCCTGAATTTGATATTTTAGTTCCTGCATGAAAAATCATTGATTTGTCGATATCTTCACTAATTTCAATTTCAAAACCTTTCTTATATATTTCAGGATATCCCCCTGAAACTAACATTATGGTTGCTGCGTGCCTTCTATCAATTTCAAAATTGACTTTATCAAGATTTTGATTATGAGTAGCTTCAAAAATCTCAACTATGTCACCTTTAATTCTAGGAAAAACAACTTCGGTCTCAGGGTCACCCATTCGAACATTGTATTCTATAACAAATGGTTCTTCTTTAACCTTAATTAATCCAATAAATATAAATCCTCGATATTCCACTTTTTCTTCCTTTAATCCACTAAGTGTAGGGGAAATAATTTTAGTTTTAATTTTATTTAAAAATTTGCTATCAACAAAAGGGACGGGGGAAACTGCGCCCATTCCACCAGTATTTAATCCAGTATCACCCTCACCTATTCTTTTATAATCCTTTGCCATTGGTAGAATCTTATAGCTTTCGCCGTCAGTCAGAACAAAACAAGAAAGTTCAATTCCACTCAAAAATTCCTCAATTACAACTTTCCTTGAAGCCTTTCCAAACTTATTATTTATGATCATTTCCTTTAATTGAATTTTAGCTTCCTCTAAATCATTAATAATTAAAACTCCTTTACCTGCCGCCAAACCATCAGCTTTTAATACATATGGTTTTTTCATTTTATCAAGAAATTTATACCCCTCACTTATATTGCAATTATCAACAGTGAAATAATCTGCTGTAGGTATATCGTATTTTTTTAAAAATTCTTTAGAATAAGATTTACTACCCTCAAGTAGAGCACCATTTTTATCTGGACCAATTATTATTAAATCAGAGAACATTGATTCATTCTTCAAATAATCTGCTAAACCATTGACAAGAGGTTCCTCTGGCCCGATTACAATCATTTTAATTTTATTATTTATGATAATTTCTTTAATTGCCCTAAAATCATTAATGTCAATTTTTAGATTAGTTGCTATTTTTTCTGTTCCTCCATTTCCTGGAGAAATAAATAGTTCTTTACATCTAGGACTTTGTAATATTTTCCAAGCTAAAGTGTGTTCTCTTCCTCCAGATCCTAAAATTAAAATATTCATAAAATTTGTTTAAATATTTTTACTAAGCTTTGAGCGAATGTTAGAAATTCTATATTTTCTAATGAAAAAGCCTTCATCTATACTGACGATGTATTTTTCTTTATTTAACATTGAAATTATATATCCCAATATAACATTAAAAAAAAATATAAAGTTAAATGTCTGGAACAAAATTTTTAATGATGCCAATATACTTATAAAAAATCCATACCTCATTCTGTAAAATGCTTTACCTTGTAAAATTGCTTTTTTATTATTTGAAAACCTTTTGTTAGGAATTCTCAAATGTTTGACTTTTAAATTAGGAAGAGTTTTTACTTTAAATCCATTATAAAATGCTAAAAGTTCATCAACACTGTCCCATCCCATGGTTGGCTTGAGCCCTCCTATTGATTTGTAGCAATCTTTCGAATATGCTTTGATTGCACCCCTGACATGATTTTTGTCCATAGCATGCTCTAAAAACCATTTTCCATTTTTATTTTTTTGATAAAGATATCCTCCAACAATCCCAATATTTTCTTTTTTAAATGCATTTGATATTTTTTTAAAATAATTTAATGGTAGAAGAATATCTGCATCAAGCTTAACTATGAAATCATATTCTTTTTTAAGACTTTCATATCCAAGTAAGAAACTCTTAACAATCTTTTTTCCAGGTTCATAAGAATCAATTGAAATATTATTAATAACTCTAAAATTTTTGTGATCTTTAATAATTTCTTGAGCTGCTTTTTCTGAGCCATCAGAAGAAGAATCATTCACAAGTATTACTTCTTGAGGGGCTAGAGACTGATTAATTAAAGTTTCCAACATTTTTTCAATGTAACCTATTTCGTCTTTAAAAGCTACAACAACACTATATTTCATTATAACTTTTAGTTTAAAAGTTTATTAACAATAGATCTATCATTTGATAACCTTGGCAACTTATTTTGACCTCCTAACTTTCCAATTTTTTTCATATAAATTTTAAACCCATTTTTAGTTACTTTTCTTATAACTAAAGGTTTTAAAATTTTTCCTGAAATTAAATCCTTGTAATATATATTTTCTTCTTGCATAAAATCATCAAGTTTTTTTGAAAACTCACTAAGGCTTTCTGGTAAATTATCAAACTCAATGAACCATTCATGATGAGGTAATCCGCTTTCAGGATTATTCTGTGGTGCAACGGTGAATTCAACGACTTTTACATCTGTATTTTTTAGTGTTTTATTTAGGGCAGTCTCAACTTCCTTTCCTATAACATGTTCACCAAAAGCAGAAATGAAATGCTTAACTCTACCAGTTACTAATATTCGGAATGGTTTTAAGGATGTGAATCTAATTGTATCTCCAACATTGTATGACCATAGACCTGCATTTGTAGAAACTATCATTACATAATCTTTATTAGTAATAACATCTTTAAGAGTTAATCTTTTAAATTTATTTTTTTTGAAATGATCTAATTCGATAAACTCATAAAATATTTTATTGTTCAAAATAAGCAATAAATCCTCTCTTCCAGGCTTATCTTGATAAGCAAAAAAACCTTCAGATGCAGGAAAAAGTTCAATTGTATCGATTTTTTTTCCAATTAGATCTTCGAAAATATTTCTATATGGCTCAAAATTAACACCACCATATATAAACAAAGAAAAGTTTCTAAAAACCTTTGAAATTGGCATATTAGTTTTCTGCTTAATTTTTTCAAAGTACATCTGAACCCAAGGAGGTATTCCTCCTATGATTGTCATGTTCTCAACTAAAGTTTCTTCAATTATTTTTTCAACTTTTTTTTCCCAATCTTCAATACAATTAGTGTTCCAAGTAGGCATTCTACTCCTTTGCAAATATTTTGGAACATGGTGAGCAACTATACCTGATAACCTTCCAGTTTTTATTCCATTAATTATCTCTAAAGTCGGACTACCTTGTAAAAAAATTTGCTTTCCAAAAAAGATTTTTGCATTTCCAGTGTAATAAATATAGCTCAAAATGGCATCTCTGGCAGAGTTAATGTGTGTAGAAATTGACTCTTTTGATATGGGTATATATTTAACTCCAGAGGTTGTTCCACTGGTTTTAGAGAAATATAACGGCTTTCCTGACCAAAGTATGTTTGGCTCTCCCTTTCTAACTTTTTCTACATATGATTTTATTTTCTCATAATCTCTTATTGGAACATTTTTTACAAAATCCTGATGATTTGAAATTTTATCAAAGTTATGATCTCTTCCAAATTCCGTTTTTTTTGCTTTTTGAATTAAGTAATTAAACGTTCTTTCTTGAGCTTTATGTGGATTTTTAATCCAAAAACTATTTTTATAATGCTGAACTAAGGCAAATAACTTTATTAAGATTTTTAATATCATTAATTTAATTTAAAATCTATAAAATTTGCGGGATCCATTGAGTATCCATTAATCCACAGTTCAAAGTGAAGGTGCCATCCAGTTGAATATTCACCGGTATTTCCAGCTGTTGCAATAACCTCTCCAGTCTTAACAATATCTCCCTGCCCTTTATTTAATGATGAATTATGTTTATATACAGAGGTGATTCCATCAGGGTGTTCAATAATAATAACATACCCTGTTTCTGCAGACCACTCAGAAAAAATGACGATTCCATTATAAATTGCTTTTACAGGATGGTTTTCAGATAATATTATATCAACCCCAAAATGTTTTTGCTCAAAATTATATCCCTCTGATATTTCACCTTTAGCTGGAGGAAATAGAACATAATCCGCGCTATTTTTTTCTGTTATTTGAAAATTATATTTATCTTCTTTAATCACAATTTCCCTAAGCAATGAGTCCTCTTTCCCCTTCGATATTTCAACTTTATTATTAATCTTATTTATCTTTTGATTAGAATTAATTACATTAAAATCATCATTTTGAAAATCATCATTGAAAATTTTTTTTAATGAGTTCATCTGACTCATGTTTTTTAAAATTATCTGTGATATTGAGTCTAATTTTAAAGCATTCTTAGCTGAATTTATCCTTAATTGAGAGGATGGGTATCCTGGTATATATTCTTTTATTGGTGAATATGATATAAGAAAAAACGATGCAACCAAAAAAAAAGAAATAATTAAAACTGATATAACTATAACATTAAATCTAGATAAGCTTATGAAAAACTGCTCCTCAAAAGTTTTTTCATCAAGAACTACTAATCTATACTTACTCAAAAGTTTAGATATTATTTTATCTTTTGTATTACTGTTATTTTTCATTTATTTATAGTAAATATATGCATTAGAATTTTCAAAATTTACTGTTTCATTTGAGAATCTGAAAATGAGTTAAAATATAGTTTTATATTTGTCATATAAATGTTATTTTTAATAAAAATAAAATTATGATTGGTGGTCCACAAATTATTTTAATTGTAATTGTAGTTCTCTTACTCTTTGGAGGCAGAAAAATCCCTGAACTTATGAAAGGCCTCGGTAGCGGTATTAAGGAATTTAAAAAAGCAACTAAAGAAGATAAAGAAAAACCGAACCTTAACGAGGAAAATGAAAGTTAGTGCATTAATTGAAGGTAATACTTTTCAATATTGTTTCTAATTCAAACATGTAGTCTCTCTTACTCTTTGACGGCGCAAAGGTAAAGCCCTCTGCGATTATCCATCTTTTGTTAACTGTATCTTTGATCCTATAATTTAAAAACGGTCCCGCCATGAAATCATTTTTAACCTCCCATGTACCTTTTGTAATATATAATTCTTGGCCCGAAATTTCAGATTTATAATAAAACGGTCTATATGCTCTTTCCGTAATCATATAACTTCCGTTTAGTCTCCCAGGAACATATATCTTTCCAATTGAGTCTCTAATATTTAAAATTTTTTGAGGAAAGGTTTTAAAATTATTCATCATTGGTAGAGAGTATAAAATAATATTTAAAGAACCATTAGAGATTTTTTTTTCAATCCAAATAAAATTTGAAGTATCCTTAACCGTTTTATATGCAGACGGGTAGGTTAAGCTAACATTAAATTTTTTAGACAGATTATTTTCATTATGTAAGTCTTTTAAAATCCTCCTTTTTTTTTCTTTAAATTCATTTTGATTAAACAAACTAACCAAATATTGGCTTTCTTTTTTTATTAAATCTATTATTTTATTTTCATCTTTACCCGAAAAAATTGCAACTATTTGGGGTTTAGCGTACAAATCTTTGATAACTTTTTTTTGTGCATTATCAGAACTTCTTTCAACTATAATAATATTTCTACTATTTCTAAAAAATCCTTTAAATGCCTGAGGAATCATGTAATTTAATGTAAATTCAGGTTCATCAAAAGGGAGTCCTTCAAACGGTTTCTGAAAATACTCTCTAATTGCCTTTCCAATATTACCGTTTTTATCATTTTCATCAATAATTACTGTAATATTTTTAATATTTCCATTTGACCCAGGTAAAAATTTTAAATCCTTGTTTTTAGAATTACAAGAAATAAAAAAAAAAATCAAAAAAATTACCCTTAAATATGCCATTTAATCTAAAGCTTTAATTCCTGGTAAAACTTTACCTTCTAAACTTTCAAGCATAGCTCCTCCTCCAGTTGAAACATAGCTAACTTTATCTTCAAAGTTGAATTTTTTGACAGCCGCTACAGAATCTCCTCCACCTACTAAACTGAATGCACCCTTATCTGTTGCCTCTGACACAAAATTACCTACTTCAATAGTTCCTTTAGAGAAAAGGTCCATTTCAAATACACCTACAGGTCCATTCCACAAGATTGTTTTGGCTGATGTGATTGCTTCTTTAAATTTAATTAATGTTTTGGGCCCAGAGTCTAAACCTGACCAGCCGTCTGGAATTTTGTTCACATCACAAATTTTAACATCAGCATCATTTGAAAATTTATTACCACATACTACATCTTCTGGTAATATAATTTTTTTTTCTTGATTTTTTATTTTTTTAATAAGTTTCAAACTATAATCCATATACTCATTTTCAAAAATAGAATCTCCTATTTTCCCTCCTAAAGCTTTAATAAATGTATAAGACATTCCCCCTGCAATAATTAGTTCATCAACAGACTTTAACATATTTTCAATTATTGTAATTTTTGAAGAAACCTTTGCTCCTCCTAAAATAGCTAATCTAGGTTTCTCTCCTTTAACTATGACTTTTTCAATAGCTAAAATTTCTTTCTTAAGTAAATATCCTGGTGCTTTTATTGAGAAATACTTCGCTACTGTAGTTGTCGATGCATGAGCTCTATGCGCTGTTCCAAATGCATCGTTAATATAAATATCAGCTAATTTTGATAAATCTCTGGCAAAAATTTCATCTCCTTTTGTCTCTTCATCATAAAACCTCAAATTTTCTAGGAGTACAACATCTCCTGACTTTAAATTTTTACATTTTTCTTCAACTTTAAGACCAACGCAATCATCAATGAACACAACACTTTTTTTAAGTAGAATTTCTAAATCTGATTTAACATTTAATAGCGAATCTTTTGAATTTTTTTCTTTTGGTCTTCCAAGATGAGAAATTAAAATACATGATCCTCCTTTATCAAGAATGTAGTTAATAGTTTTTAATGCTCCTAAAATTCTAGTACTATCTGTTACTTTATTATTTTCATCTAATGGAACATTAAAGTCTACCCTAACTAAAGCTCTTTTACCTTTAAAATTAATATTTTCAATATTTAACATACTAAACTTTTTGTAAATCTCATAAAACAAAAATATAAATCCATTATATTTATATTTATGATTTTAGACAAAATTATTAGTTCTAAACTTATTATACAAAACTCTAGAATTAATTTAAATAAAAATAGCATTCCCCATGCACAATTAATAGTTGATGAAAATTATTCTGGTGGATTAGTAGCAGCTCTGTATATATCTTTAATTTTATTGAATAAAATGGAGGTTTTAGACAAAAGACTTACCTCTAATGAAAAAATTAGTAACCTCTTTCAAGATCCTGATCTATTGTTTTTAGTCCCTCTTCCCGATTCTAAAAGTACTGTAAATCAGTACTTTAATGATTGGATCTCTTTTATTGGATCTTCTCCCTTTGGTGATTATAGTGATTGGCTATCTAGGATAGATTACAAAAATTCTAATGGTATTATAAGTACTGAAAGTGTAAATAATCTCCATAGATCACTAAGTCTAAAATCATATCAGAATGAAAATAAAGTATGCATCATATGGGAATCCTCCAAGCTTAATATTCAAGCATCAAATAAACTTTTAAAGATATTAGAAGACCCTCCAAAGAACACTTATTTCATATTGACATCAAATTCAGAAAATTCAATTTTACCTACTGTTCGATCAAGATGCCAAATAACAAAGATTACGAAAATTAAAAAGGCTCTTTTATATAGTATTTTGGAAAGCATTGGTTGCGATAAAGATGAAATTAATTTTATTTCTAAAAAAAGTAGTGGAAATATGAGAATTGCAATGTCTTTATTTGAAAAAAAAGAGAGCGAGGTTAACTTGGAATCTTTTCTAGTTAATTTTTTAAGAATTGCATACAAAGCCAAATTTGACAAAGAATCAGCTTTAGACCTATTAAACTGGTCAAATAAAATATCAGTTGAACCTAAATCATTTAAACTTCAATTTTTAATTTTTATGGAGTATTTTATAAGAGAGGCTATGCTTATTTCTTACAAAGTCGACGAAATATCTTCTTTTAAATCTTCCATAAACTTTGATTTAAAGAAATTTTCTAAATTTATTCATTCTGTTAATATTGAACCTTTTTTTAACCTAATTTCGCATAGTAAATACGCATTAGAACGAAATGCTAACAGTAAGATATTATTCTCAAACTTTTCATTTGAAGTCAGTGAACTATTAAATTTAAAAGAGAGTTAGTTTTTTTTAAAAACAAAAATATTTGAAGAAAATTCTCTTGTTTTAAATGCAATTATGTTTGATATAAGGCCATTATAAAATCCTTTTAAAATAGAAAATTTTGATTTTTTGTAAGTTTCAGATAGATAAGACACATAAAATGCATCAAAGAATAACGGTTTAGTTTCAATTAATTTGAAATTAAAATTTTCAATCAATTTTTTAATACCTGTTCTACTAAAATGATTTAAATGCCTAGGGACATCATATCCGGCCCAATAATTTTGATATTTATTTGCATCATATGACATTAAATTTGGAATAGCTATAAAAATATGAGTGTTTTTTTTAAGGTTTTTACTTAGCGTTTCTAATAAGTTATTTATTTTGTATACATGCTCCAAAGAATGCCAAAAGGTAATTGCATCAAAATTTTCTAATTTGTAATTATTAATAGATTTTTTAACTTCGATGCCTTTTTTAACAGCAAAATTTGATTTATATGTAATTGGTTCAACTGCATATGTTTTATATATTTTATTAGCATATATTGGAAATCTTCCTAGGCCGCTTCCAAAATCTAGTAATCTCGAACCTTCTTTAACGTATTTCTTAATTAAATCTAATTTATTTTTGAACATTACTTTTTGGACAAAATTGTATAGAGAAGAAATAAGGAAGCCAGAGGGTTTATTGTGAGAATGATATTTTGTTGACCTGTAGTAATCTGCCATTTTTTCTTCATTAGGGTATGGAACTGTTTGAGCAACTTCAGTACCCAAATCTAGAACAACATCAAATTTTTCGCCAGTTACAATGAAGTCAATAGTTGAAACCAATTTTTTTTTCATTTAAGAAATGTTCCACGTGAAACAATTATCTCCCCAACTTTACTAATATTACGCTTACATCACTAGGCTTTATTCCACTTATCCTCGAAGCTTGAGATATTGATGAGGGTTTTATTTTGATCAACTTTTCCTTTGCTTCGAATGAAAGAGAAGGTAGTGATCCATAGTCAAAATGTTTTGGAATTCTAATATTTTCGAGTCTTTTAAGTTTTTCAGCATTTTCAATCTCCTTTTTAATATATCCAGAGTATTTTGTTTCAATTTCTGCATACTCTAAAATCTCTTTCTCTAATCTATTTTCTTTAATATAATTTGACACTTTATTAATAGCAATTATATCTTCTAAGAAAATATTTGGCCTAGAATATATTTTATATAATTTTTGACTTTGATCAATTTTGGCAGAATTCTTATTAGTTAAAATACAATTTATTTCTTCTGGTAAAACACTTGATTCCTTGTAAAAAGTTATTAATGCATTTGCTTTTTTGACTTTTTCCGATACTTTTTCTAACCTATTGTCATTTGCTAGTCCAATTGAATTACTTTTATTAGTTAATCTAATATCAGCGTTATCCTGTCTAAGTATTGTTCTAAATTCAGCTCTTGATGTAAACATTCTGTATGGCTCTTCAGTTCCTTTAGTTATTAGATCATCTATAAGAACACCTATATATGCTTCAGATCTTCCAAGTGTAAATCCTGAAAGCTCATTAACAAATCTATGGGAATTAATTCCAGCAATTAAACCTTGAGCTGCAGCTTCTTCATAACCAGTGGTCCCATTAATTTGACCAGCAAAAAATAAACCTTTAATTAATTTTGTTTGAAGAGTAGCTTCTAATTGTGTAGGATGAAAATAGTCATACTCAATTGCATATCCTGGCCTAAGAAATTTGACTTTTTCAAAACCTTTAACTTTTTTTAAAGCATCGTATTGAATTTCGGCTGGGAGTGAGGTTGAAAAACCATTAACGTAATGTTCAATTGTGTTCCATCCTTCAGGTTCAACAAAAATTTGATGCCTTTCTTTTTCTGAAAATCTATTAATTTTATCTTCAATTGAGGGACAATACCTGGGGCCTACACTTTTAATAGCTCCATTAAACATTGGGGATCGAGAAAAGCCCTCCTTTAATTTGTCATGGACTTTTTCATCTGTATATGTTATAAAACAACTTTTTTGTTTTACTAACTCTTTGGTAGATTCACAAAAACTGAATTTAGATGGATTTACATCGCCTGGTTGTTCAGTCATTTTATTAAAATTTAATGATCTTCCATCAACTCTTGGGGGTGTTCCAGTTTTCATTCTTCCAGATGAAAAACCTTTATTAATTAAAACTTTAGTTAGTCCAACTGACGACTTTTCTCCAGATCTACCTCCACTGAAATTTCTTTCTCCAATATGTATGAGACCATTTAAAAAAGTTCCGTTTGTTAAAATCACAGAGGTTGAATAGATTTTTGTACCTAATGAAGTAATAACTCCCGAAATTCTATTGCCTTCAAAGATTAGATCAACAACAATGTCTTGAAACAAAGATAAATTTGGCAACCCCTCTAAAATGTTTCTCCAACAATTTGAAAACATTACTCTATCCGATTGCACTCTCGGGCTCCACATGGCAGGACCTTTTGATTTATTTAACATTTTGAATTGAATTGCACTTTTATCTGACACTATTCCACTGTATCCTCCAAGCGCATCAATTTCTCTAACAATCTGACCTTTTGCTATACCTCCCATCGCTGGATTACATGACATTTGCGCTATATTTTGAAGGTTCATTGTAATTAACAATGTCTTAGAACCTAAATTAGACGCTGCTGCTGCTGCCTCTGCTCCTGCATGACCTCCTCCAACAACAATTACATCAAATTTATAGTTAAACATTTTGTATTTGTTTCACGTGGAACATGTTAATAAATTTATTTTCTATTAGTGTCATCTTTTTTTTCTCCTTTTTAGTTTTATCATTATGCCCGAGTAAATGAGCGATACCATGTGAAATTAACCTAATCGCTTCATTATCAGTGGTTTGATTATACTTTACTGCATTTTCTTTTAGCATATAATATGATATAAAAATTTCACCACTTATTTCATTTTTTTTGCAATTATCAAAAGTTATAATGTCAGTATAACTATCATGATTTAAAAACTTTAAATTTAATTCAGACATCTTTTTTTTATTTATAAAATTAATAAAGACCTTTCCCTCTAATTTATTATGGCTAGAAATAATCTCTTTAACCCAAGTTTTAATTAGATTTGTGTCAAGATTCCTGAATTTATTATTAATAATTTCAATCACTTGTCAAAGATACTAGAATTCATAGACATAAAACAAATGATTCTATATTTGATTAAATTTACATAATGGAAAGATTTAGATTTGCTCCTAGTCCAACAGGTCCACTTCACATTGGTGGGTTAAGAACTGCTCTTTTTAATTATCTATTTGCTAAAAAAAATAAAGGTAAAGTGATTTTAAGGATTGAAGATACAGACAAAAACAGGTATGTAGAAGGAAGTGAAAAACATATAATTGAAAGTCTAAAGTGGCTAAATATAAATTTTGATGAGGGTCCTAAAATAGGAGGTAAGTATGGTCCATACAGACAGAGTGAAAGGACTGATTTATATAAAAAATATGTAGAAAAATTAATCAAAGAAGGAAGAGCGTATTATGCTTTTGACACAAATGAGGATTTGATAAATGAAAGAAGAAAAGAAGAGGAAAAGGGGTCTGTTTTCTTTTATGGACAACATAATAGGTTGTCCCTTAAAAATTCTCTTTCTTTAACAGAATCAAAAGTTTCAAATTTAATTAAAAATAAAGTTCCTCATGTAATTAGACTTTTAATATCAACTGACAAAAATATATTATGTAATGACCTGCTAAGAGGAAACATTAATTTTGATTCAACTGTTCTTGAAGACAAAATTTTAATAAAATCTGATGGTATTCCAACTTATCATTTTGCAAATGTTGTTGATGACCATCTAATGAGAATATCAACAGTTGTTAGGGGTGAAGAATGGCTTTCCTCTTTACCTATTCATTTTCTAATATATGACGCTTTCAATTGGACTCCCCCAAATTTTCTTCATTTACCTTTAATATTAAATCCTAAAGGTAAAGGGAAGCTAAGTAAACGTGATGGCGACAGATATGGTTTCCCTGTTTTTGGAATTAACTGGAACAAAAATTTGTCTCAAAATAATGGATTTAAAGAAGCAGGTTTTGCTCCTATTTCTTTGATAAATTATCTTTCTCAACTTGGCGGAAGTTTTAAAAATCATGAGGAAATACATTCTTTTAATGATTTTATAGAGGCTTTTGACGTTAAAAAAATTTCAAAAGGAGGGTCGAAGTTTGATTATGAAAAAGCGAAATGGATAAACTCTAAATACATACAAAATATTAATGTGAAAGATTTGTTATCTTTTTCTAACAGTCAAACAAAACAAAAATTAGAATCCTTGTATCCTCATAAAATTAACGATATATATAAACTAGTTAAAGATCGTATGGTTTTATTTAGTGATGATGAAAAGATATTATCTTTTTTAATTTCCTCACCAACAAACTACCCAATTGAAATATACGAGAAAATTAGACTTGAAAATGCTGTTGAAGAAATAACTTCAGCAATTAATATTATTAATAAAGTACCCATTTCATCTTTTAAAGATTCCTTAATGCATTATGTTAAAGAAAGAAACATTAAACTTGGAAACTTTATGAAATCGCTTCGTTTTGCCTTAGTTGGTGATCTTACAGGTCCAGATTTGTTTGACATAATAAATATATTGGACAAAAAGGAATGTATTAAAAGATTTAATAACTATATTGAGTTTTTAAAAGGTCTTTCTTAAATGTACTATTATATAATTTTTTTAATTCTCTTGGGAATTGCTGTTTCGGGTCTGTTTATTGTAAAACAACAAACGTCAGCTATAGTTGAAAGGTTTGGAAAATTTTTATTTATCAGAAAATCTGGGTTACATATCAAAATCCCTTTAATTGACAGAATAGCTGGAAGAATAAGTTTAAAGATTCTTCAATTAGATGTTATTGTTGAAACAAAAACTAAAGATGATGTTTTTGTTAAACTTAAAGTTTCTGTTCAGTATAAAGTAATTGAGGACAAAGTTTATGATGCCTTTTATAAATTAGAATCTCCACAAGACCAAATAACCTCCTATGTTTTTGATGTAATAAGAGCTGAGGTTCCTAAAATGAAGCTTGACGATGTTTTTGAAAAAAAAGATGATGTTGCTAATGCTGTAAAAAGGGAATTAAATGATGCAATGAAAAATTACGGTTATGATATTATCAAAGCGCTAGTAACTGATATAGATCCAGATTCTCAAGTAAAAGAGGCAATGAATAGAATTAATGCGGCTGAAAGAGAAAAAGTAGCAGCTCAATATGAAGGAGATGCTGCGAGAATACTCATAGTTGAAAAAGCAAAAGCAGAAGCTGAAAGTAAAAGGCTCCAAGGTCAAGGGATTGCCGACCAAAGAAGAGAAATAGCAAGAGGACTTGAAGAATCAGTTGATGTTTTAAACAATGTTGGTATAAACTCACAAGAGGCTTCTGCTTTAATAGTTGTTACTCAACATTACGACACTCTTCAATCAATTGGAGAGGAAACTGGAAGTAATTTAATTCTCCTGCCTAATTCACCTCAAGCTGGAAGTGATATGTTAAATAATATGGTGGCTTCTTTTACTGCAAGTAATCAAATTGGAGAAGCTATGAAGAAAAACACCCTTAAAACCAAGAAAAACCTCAAATCAGATCAACAAATTGATGATAAAGAAAAGAATAATTCTAATACTGAGGATTCCTAGAAATTCTTTTTTCTCTTAAGCTTACTGTTTTATTAAATATAATATTTGATTTATCACTTTTTTTATCAACAATATAATATCCTAATCTTTGAAATTGAAATTTTTGTTCTGGCTTACATTTTAAGACTGCTTTTTCAGCAAAGCCTTCTAAAACCTCTAATGAGTTATCATTAATATTTTTAAGCATCTCTTCATTTTTTTCTGTGTCAGGCATCTCATTTAAAAACAAGCTTTCATATTTGTTAATTTTTACAGGGATAGATGACTTTTTATCTACCCAATGAATTGTACCTTTTACTTTTCTTTGACTCTCTAAAGTTCCTGATCCACTTTTACTTTTTTTATCATAAGTACAATGAACTTCCTTTATTTCACCTTTGCTGTTTTTTATTACTCTCTCTGCTTTAATTATATATGCATTTTTTAATCTTACTTCTTTACCAATTGACAATCGATGGAACTTTCTATTTGATATTTCTTTAAAATCCTCTTTTTCAATATAAATTTCTTTAGAAAATCTTATTTTTCTTTCTCCTTGTGATTTATCCTCAGGATTATTTTCTCCATACAATTCTTCTCCTTTGCTTTCATAATTGGATATTACTACTTTGAGAGGGTTTGATACCACCATTAATCTGTTTGACGTTTTATTTAACTCTTCCCTTGCACAGAAATCTAACAATGCTATATCTATAATATTTTCTCTTTTGGCAATTCCAGCTATTTCAACAAACTTTCTTAAAGCTGTTGAAGGATAACCTCTTCTTCTCAAACCAGAAATTGTAGGCATTCTCGGGTCATCCCATCCGTCAACTATTCCTTTATCAACTAAAAATGAAAGTTTTCTCTTACTCATTACAGTATATGATAAATTTAATCTCGCAAATTCAATTTGTTTTGGTTTCTTATATTTAGAATCCGGTAATTGTTTTAAGAACCAATCATACAAATCTCTATGTGGTCTGAATTCTAAAGAACAAAGTGAGTGTGATATTTTTTCAATATAATCTGATTGTCCGTGGGTCCAATCATAAAGAGGGTATATACACCAATTATTTTTAGTTCTAAAATGTTCTTTATAAAGAATTCTGTACATGACAGGGTCTCTCATTAGCATATTTGGAGAACTCATGTCAATTTTTGCTCTTAATACGTGTTCTCCTTCCTTGTATTTACCATTTTTCATATTATTAAACAATTCTAAATTCTCTTCTATACTTCTGTCTCTAAATGGGCTATTTTTTCCTTTTTTATATGGTGTTCCTTTTTGCTCTGCTATTGTTTCTGAGTCTTGAGAGTCAACATATGCTTTTGAATTTTTTATTAGATGAATGGCCCAATTATATAGTTTTTCAAAATAATCTGAAGCATAACATATTTTTTTATATTTATATCCTAACCACTTTAAATTTTCAATAATTTCATTAACGTAATTTATATTTTCCTTTAACGGATTTGTATCATCAAATCTTAAATTCACATCTGACTTATATTTTTTTCCCAATGAAAAATTTAATTCCATTGCTTTTACATGTCCTATGTGAAGAAACCCGTTTGGTTCTGGAGGAAATCTGAATTTTAAGTTTTTTTTTGTGTATTTATTTTTAAGATCTTCCTTTATAATATTTTCTATAAAGTTTAATTTTTCTTTCACTTTTTTCAATATAAATTATGATATAAAATTATACGATTTTTTTCTATTTTTACTATAAACTGTTATGTTTTGGGAAAAGTAAAAATAAACAATTTAAAAACCTACGCTTATCATGGTTGTTTAAGTGAAGAAAGAAAAATTGGCTCTGAATATATAGTAAACTTATCTGCTACTTTTGATTCATCTGTCTCTTCAGAATCAGATAATTTAACTGATACTGTGGATTATGTTAAACTAAAATCAATAATTCTTAAAGAAATGAAAATACCTTCAAATTTGCTTGAACATGTTGTGAATAGAATAATTAATAACTGTTTTGAAAGTATTCCTTTAATTTCTTCTTTAGATGTTGAGGTATTTAAATTAAATCCCCCAATAAATGCAGATGTATTGAGTGTTTCTGTTTCAAAATTTGTTGAAAGAAAAAAATAACTATTTTTACACTATGGCATCGTGGCCGAGTGGCTAGGCAGAGCTCTGCAAAAGCTTGTACAGCGGTTCGAATCCGCTCGATGCCTCTTTATTCTGATATTATAAAATCCAAATATCTATTTACAACATCGGCCTTAACAACTTGTACATATAAATCATCTCCCAAAAAAAACTCTGTTCCTTTTCTTTTTCCCACCAAACACCTTTTTTTTTCATTATAATAATATTTATCATCTCTCATTTCATTAACTCTTATCATTCCCTCACATTTGTTTTCATTAATTTCTACATATATATTTCTGTCATTTATTCCTGATATTATTCCTTTGAAAACATGTCCAATCTTGTCCTCCATATATTTTACTTGCATATATTTTATGGACTCTCTTTCCGCTTTAGTTGCATTAATTTCTTGTTTTGTCGATTGAATGCAGCATTGGTCAATATCATTCTCTAATGATCCTTTTTTATTTTGTAACAATTTATTTAGAATTCTGTGTACCATCATATCTGGATACCTTCTTATTGGTGAAGTAAAATGTGTGTATTTTGAAAAAGATAAACCATAATGACCAATGTTTTTTGTTGAATACTCTGCTTTACTCATTGCCCTGATTGCTAAGTTATCTATCATATTTTGTTCTTGTTTTCCTTTTATATTTTTAAGTATTTTATTTAATGATTTTGCTAATCCTTTTCCTTTTGTTTCTAATTTATGTCCAAAATTCTTACATACTTCTTTTAATTCTTTTATTTTTTCTTGATCTGGAAAATCATGAATTCTGTAAACTGTTTTTTTATTTTTAATTTTTTTGTATATATACTCTGCTACCTTTTTATTTGCTAATAGCATCAACTCCTCAATTAATTTTGTTGCTTGATTACTTTCTTTAAATTTTATTTTTTTTGGTTCCTTTTTTTCATTTAAAATGAATTTAACTTCTTTTTTTTCAAAATTTATTGATCCATTTTCATTTCTTTTTCTTCTTAATTTTTTTGCAATTTGATTTACTTTTTCTAATACCTTTTCTATAACTTTTTTCTTATTTTCTTTGTTTAGAATTTTCTCTACTTCTTTATAAGTGAACCTTCTTTTTGATTTAATTATACTTTTTCCAAACCAACTTTCTTTTACCTCTCCCTCCAAATCTATTTTGAATACTGCTGAAAACGTAAACTTTTCCTCATTTGGTCTTAAGGAACATATATAATTTGATATTTTTTCTGGTAGCATTGTTATTACTCTGTCTACAAGGTATACAGATGTTGCTCTATTTTTTGCTTCATTATCTATAATGCTCATTTCCTTTACATAGTGTGTAACATCTGCAATGTGTATTCCTATCTCATATTCATTTTCATAAAGATGCTTGACTGATATTGCATCATCAAAATCTTTTGCATCCTCTGGATCTATTGTAAATGTCAATATATTTCTAAAATCTCTTCTTTTTTTTATTTCCTTTTCTTCTATTTTTATATTTATTTTTTCTACTTCTTTTATTATTTTTTTATCGAATTTTTCTGATAATTCAAATTCATTAAGAATAGAATTTATCTCAGTATCAAAATTTCCAATCTTTCCAAATGATTTTGTTATTTTACCATTTGGTTTTTTTGAATCTTTTGGCCAATTAATTAATTCAACTAAAACTATTTCATCTTCTTTGTATTTTTTAATTTGTTTTTTATCAATATAAAAATCTATATAATTTTTTTTGTCGATTGCTTTAACAAACCCAAAGTTTTTATTTATTTGAACTATACCTTTAAATTTATTTTTTTTCCTTTTTATTATTTCTAATACTTCTCCCTCATATTTATTTTTGAAATTTATTTTATTATATATATATATTATAACCTCGTCTCCATCGAAAGCTTTATTTAGATTTCTTTTATTAATTACAACTTCTGATTTTATTTCCTCACAATAAACGTATCCTTTTCTATTTTTACCTATAGAAATTATCCCCTTTATTTTTTTGTATTTTATTTTCATTTTAATAGCATCTAAAATATACAATATCAACAAAACTATTTTATTAAATTTCAACATTACATATTAATGTAATATTTTAATAGATATATTATTATAATTATATAATAGAATGTTAATAATGTAAAAAAAATAATACATTGAATAGGAATTAAAAAAAATATATAATTATTAAGAGGTTATAGTAATATAATTAATAGATAAATAGTTAAAAAACAACATAATAAAATATTTATTAACTATTGTTAATATTAAGAAATGTTATTAAAAAAAAAGAAAAAATCAACAGAAATGAAGTTAATAAGTTTATATATTTAATTATAAATATCATTAAAAGATTGAGTAAAAAATATATATGAAAAAAAAATATTATAAAATAAAAACAAAAGATTAAAATATATCAACAAATAAATTATCAAATATAAAATGAAAATAATTATTGGAAATGATCACGCAGGGGTAGAGCTTAAGAATAAAATAATAGAATTTTTAAAAAATAAGAATATAAGTTATAAAAATTTAGGAACAGATTCTGTTAATAGTGTAGACTATCCAGATTATATTCATCCTGTTGCTATTGAAGTAGAGAAAAAAGAAGAAAATGTTGGTATAATTATATGCGGAAGCGGGAATGGGGCTGCTATGACAGCAAATAAACATAAAAAAATAAGAGCTGCGTTGTGCTGGAATGAGGAAATAAGTGAGTTAGCAAGGAAACATAATAACGCGAATATAATTAGTATTCCAGCTAGATATGTAGATAACGAAGAAGCAATAAAAATCATAGAAAAATTTTTAAAAACTAAATTTGAGGGAGAAAGACACTTGTCTAGAATAAAAAAAATACCATGCAAATAATATGGAAAGAAAAAAAATTTAAAGATTTAAGCAACATAGAACTTTATAAAATTCTTCAATTAAGAAGTAAAATATTTGTTGTAGAACAAAACTGCATATATAATGATTTAGATAATTTAGATTTTGAAGCCTATCATATTTTCTGTTGCTTAGAAAAAAATATAATAGGATATTCTAGAATAATTGATAAAAAAGAAAACATAGTTATTGGAAGAATAATAGTAGAAAAAAAAGTTAGAAAAAAGGGAATAGGAGGGAAGCTGGTAAAAAAAAGTATAAGAACAGCAAAAAGAAAAATAGGTAAAAAGTCGATTATAATATCAGCACAAAAACAATGGGACAGCTTTTATAAAAAATTAAATTTTAAATGTACAGGAAAGGAGTATTTAGAGGACGGAATACCACACCAACAGATGATCTATTTTGAATGAAAGCATTTTGAAAAAAGAGTATGAGACAAATTCTTGGTTTCGTTGAAAGTTAAAATACTGGTGTTAGAGTAAATTAACATAAAATAAAAGGAGTTTGATAGCAAAAAAGGGGAAAAATCGTATGCATAAACGGATTCTCTTATTAACCTTTTTATTCTATTTCTGGCAACAGCGGTCTTATGAACTTTTTTAGGGACTGATACACTAAAATAAACAAAATTTATAGGTTTTTTTTCTTTCAAGTAAAATATGGTCAAAGAATTGTATTGGTAGGATAAACCATTTTCAAATAAGTTAGAAATTATTTTTCTTCCTTTTAATTTTTTAATTTTTTTCATAAATAATTTATTCTACAACAAATAAATTATTTTCTCTATCTATGTCCGCCATTTGTTCATTTTCATCTATTAATATTTTTTTTATATGAGAAAGAGGTTTGTTAATTTTAAATGAATAGTAGGGGTTAGACCAACTCCAAGATTTTAATTTTGATAATTTAATATTAGAATTCAATTCAAATCTTTTATTTCCTCTCATCAAATTAAATGGAATGTAAAATAGTTGAACAGATCCATCATTATAATAAACTGAAACCTCAACAGGCATAGGCATTAATTCTTTCCTTTTTAATGAAACTTCAGTTACAGATAAATTTGAAGTTACATCTTCTATAGAGTAATCAATTTTATTAGTTGTTTGTGTCCATTCAGTAAGAAACCAATCCAAATGAATGTCGGATACACTTTCAGCAGTTCTTCTAAAATCTGTTGGAGTTGGATGCTTGAATTGATACTTAGAATAATATTCATTTAGAGTTTTGAAAAATAATTTTTCTCCGATAATATATTTTAATTGGGATAAAAATAGGGCTCCTTTACTGTAGGCAGTTATCTCATAAGCAGCGTTAAAATTATATCTGTTTGCATTTGATGTTTGAGGTTGTTCTTTGCCAGATAAGGCAAGATTTAGATATGATCTATAATAAGGAGCAATAGGATCCTTAACATTTTCATTAAGAATTTCATTTTCCGCTATATTAGATATATAAGTTGTAAACCCTTCATCCATCCATTCATGTTTGGTCTCATTAGTTGCTAAAATTGTATGAAACCAAGAGTGAGCTAATTCGTGAGCAGTAACACCAACAAGACTTCTAAATTCTCTTTCTCCTGTTATTAATGTAATCATAGGGTATTCCATTCCTCCATCTGCACCTTGGGCAACAGTATATTGCTTGTATGGATACATACCAATTTTTGTATTAAAATAATCCATTAGTTTAGCAGTTATAGGCTGGAGTTTTTTCCAATTTTCAATTATTTTAGGGTTGTTTTTGTAAAAAAAATGAAGACTAACACCATTGGGGCCAGGAAAAATATCGTGAATATATTCCTTGTCAGCAGACCAAGTAAAATCATGAACATTTGGAGCAGTAAAATGCCAAGTCAATTTTTCTTTTGAAATATCATCTGAATTAGTTTCATGGTAACCATGACCTATTTGTTTTGCATTTTTTAGATATCCTGTGGCAGCTACGGTGTATTGTTTATTTAATTTGATTTTTACATCATAATTTCCCCATACACCATGAAACTCTCTCCCAGTATATGGATCAGTATTCCAACCGTCAATATCATATTCACAAATTTTTGGGTACCATTGGGCCATAGAATATGCAATGTTTTCTTTTGAGTTTTTCCCAGCTCTTCTAATTACATCGGGAACTTTCCCTTGAAATGATAATTCAAATACAGTTTTTTGTCCGCTTTTAATAGGGGTATTTAAAAAAACTTCTAAAATTGTATCATCTTTAAGTGTTTTTACTAAAGAGCCATTCTGTTTCAAGTTAAAAACCTTTAGATAACCTTGACTGTTCTTAGATAGTTTGGAAAAACCATTTTTATTAAAATTATCAGAAAATCTAACATTTTTATCAGAATTATTTTTAAGACGAATAGACATGTCACTTTCTGGCTGAAATGCATTAAAATATAAATGAAAATATATTTTCTTTAAAGTTTCAGGAGAATTGTTCTTGTAGACGATTTTTTGAGTTCCTTTATATGTAGAGTTAGAATCATCAAGATCAACAGTAATTTTATAATCAATTTTTTGCTGCCAATATTGGGTATAGCAAAAAAAATTTGATAATAAAAAAAATAGAAAAGTTTTTAGAACAAGTAATTTTTTCATGGTTTAAAAATAATCTTTTATTTTAAATGACTTGTCTAATCTAATCCCTTTGTCTGTGTTTTTGAGAGAAACCAATTCATTATAAGGGTCATGTTCAAAAAACAAAAGATAATTTTTATCATAACATTCGCGCAAGATGGTTTTTTTTTCATTTAAAGAAACTAAAGGTCTAATATCATAACCCATTAAATAAGGTATGGGCAAGTGGCCAACAGTTGGAATTAAGTCAGCTGCAAATAAAATTTTTTTATTTTCAAATTCTATAAGAGGTAGCATTTGTTTGTCAGTATGACCATCAACAAAAATAATTTCAAAATTTAAGGTAGAATCAAAGAAACGATTGTTTTTTGGCGATTCTATAAGGTTTAACTTACCACTTTTTTCAATTGGCTCAATGTTTTCTTTTAAAAAGGATGCCTTTTCGCGATCATTAGCATTTTTAGCCCAATACAAATGGTCTTTACTTATCCAGTATGTAGCATTTTCAAAAGTCGGAATTAAAGATCCGGTATCAGATACCTCAATTGCACCACCGCAATGATCAAAATGAAGATGAGTTAAAAAGACATCGGTTATATCTTTTTTAGTAAAACCAAATTTTTTTAGAGACATATTAATATTGTGGTCTCCTGAGAGATAATAATAATTAAAAAACTTTTCACTTTGCTTATCACCAAGACCAGTGTCAATTAAAATTAATTTATCATCACTTTCAATTAATAATAATCTTGCAGACATTTCAATTAAATTCTTGTCATCTGCAGGATTAGTTCTTTCCCATATTGATTTTGGAACAACTCCAAACATAGCACCACCATCGAGTTTAAAATTTCCTGATTCAATTGAATAAATTTTTTTAATCATTATTAATTAATTTAATTCTAGTCAAATAATTATCGGAAGTCATGTAAAGATAATTTTCATCAGAATCAAAGGCGCAGTTAGAAGTAGATACTTCAGTTTGAATTGTTCCAAGATGTTTACCAGAGGGAGAAAAAATTAAAACACCACCAGGACCAGTGGCAAAAATATTTCCACTAGAATGAATTTTCATACCATCTGGCAATCCTCTTTTTTTACCAACTAAATTAGTTACGTCTTTGAAAATAACAAGAGGAGAAGTTTCAATTAGCTCTTCATATGTATTTGAAATATCAAAAACATACCAGACTGCTTTTTTGGGGTCAGAGTTTGCTACGTATAATAGAGATTCATCATTTGAAAGTGCTAACCCATTTGGCCTTGTTAACTCTTTTGATATCAAAGATATTTTACCGTTTGAATATTTGTATACACCATTAAAGTCCAAATCTTTTAAAGGGTCGTTATCTTGTTTTTTTAGTCCGTAAGGGGGGTCTGTAAAATAAATGTCACCATTTTTAGATGCAATTAGATCGTTTGGGCTATTAAAGCGCTTACCATTATATGAGTCAACAATACTTTTATATTTTGGACTAGAATCTTTTTTCAATTTAGATGTAAGCATCGAAACTCTTCTATCCCCGTGTTGAGCTAAAAGTAAATTACCATTTGAATCAAAAGTTAAACCATTACTTCCAATTTCTCTACCAGATGTAATCGAAACACCAGTATATCCACTGGGAGATATAAACTCAGTAACCCCATCTTTTTCATTCCAAAAATATATTTTATTTTGTGGAACATCACTAAATAGAAGACCATTAAGTTCATTTGACCAAACTGG